>CAIYCP010000466.1 GCA_903924715.1 uncultured beta proteobacterium | reverse complement strand
TGCTGCCCGGTCACGGTGGTGTGTATGATCGCATTGATGCAGTGGTTGCGGTGGTACCTCTAGCGTTTATATTGATTGAAGGGTACTCATTGTGAGTCCAATTTTTGTCACGATTCTGGGCTCGACTGGTTCGATCGGTCAAAATACGCTGGATGTGATCGCGCGTCATCCAGACCGGTTTGCGATACATGCCCTGACGGCCCATAGTCGGATGGACCTGTTAGCCCAGCAGGCGTTTAATTCGAAAGCCACCGTCGTGGCAGTGCCAAGCCAAACGATGGCAGAGCGGTTTAAAGCGGCGTGGGGCGATGCGCCCGGCAGACCCGAGATTCATGTGGGTGCCCAGGCCTTGGTCGAGGTTGCTCGCGACCCGGCAAGTCAATCGGTGATGGCTGCAATTGTGGGGTCAGCGGGCTTGCCGGCAGCGCTCGCGGCGGCACAGGCAGGCAAGCGAGTGTTACTTGCGAATAAAGAAGCGCTGGTCGCAGCAGGTTCGATTTTTATGGCAGCGGTCCGTGAATCTGGTGCAGAGTTGCTGCCCATTGATAGTGAACACAATGCTATTTTTCAATGCTTGCCACATCACGGACGTGCCAGCGCACCGTTGGGCCCAGCGCCGGGCGTGCGACGCTTGATTCTAACGGCCTCGGGTGGTCCGTTTCGTGAGAAGCGTTGGGAAGATTTGGCTGAGGTGACGCCAGAACAGGCGTGCGCGCATCCGAATTGGAGTATGGGAAAAAAAATCTCAGTAGATTCGGCCACAATGCTGAACAAAGGACTCGAGGTGATCGAGGCCCATCATCTCTTTGCGATGCCTGCAGAACACATTAGTGTGGTCATCCACCCGCAAAGTGTGGTGCATTCAATGGTTGAGTATGAGGATGGGTCGGTGATTGCGCAGCTTGGGCAGCCTGACATGCGTACGCCGATCGCCTATGGCTTAGGTTTTCCCGAAAGAATCAGCTCAGGTGTCGGTATGCTTGATCTCGCATTGACAGCGCGTCTTGATTTTTCGCAGCCCGATATGAAGCAGTATCCCTGTCTGGCGCTGTCTTTTCAGGCGTTAAAGGCTGGGCAGGGTGCCTGCGTTGCTTTAAATGCGGCCAATGAGGTGGCAGTTGCTGCGTTTCTTGATCGGCGACTCGCTTATACCCAAATCGCTACGGTGATTGAGACCACACTTGCATGGCATGCAGGTCAAAATGACAGCGAGCTTGCTTCATTAGACGATATCATTGCGCTAGACGAGCGGGCGCGTTCTGCTGCGCGTCGAGTCTTGGCAGTTTGACCCTATTTGTGCCCGTTTTTAAAAGAGACATATGTTTTTAACTTTGATCGCTTTTTTGGTCGCACTCGGTATCCTGGTGACGTTTCACGAACTCGGACACTATTGGGTTGCGCGCTGGTGTGGCGTCAAAATTTTGCGATTTTCTCTAGGCTTTGGGCGGATATTGCTCAAACGGGTCGATCGTCACGGCACAGAATGGGTGTTGTCTGCGATTCCCTTAGGGGGCTATGTCAAGATGCTCGACGAGGCCCCTCATTCGGCTGAGGCCCCGAATACCCTGGCACTCAGTTCTCAGAGCTTTCAGTCTCAGCCTGTGGGTAAACGGTTTGCTATTGTCGCGGCAGGACCTGTGTTCAATTTAATTTTGGCAGTGGTGTTCTACGCGCTCATTAATTTTATTGGTACCCAAGAACCCGCCGCGATTCTTGGCACCCCCCCAGCCGGTAGCATCGCCGCGCTTGGTGGGGTTCAGTCTGGAGATCGACTGACCGCTGTGAATCAGCAGCCAGTGGCTTCCTGGCCGCAGGCGCGATGGGCACTCTTGCAGTTGGCATCCGAGGGCGGGCAGGTTGAACTTGGGTTAGAGCGCAGCGGCAGCAGCTTGACGCGAATGCTCGAGATTCCAGTGTCAGTTGACCCAACGACCGAAGATCCTATGCGCCGTCTGGGCTTGGGCGTGGGTGGGACAACACCTCAGATTCGCTCTGTCGTTGAAGGCAGTGTGGCACAAGCCGCTGGGTTGGCCGCGCGCGATCTAATCCTTTCAATTGGGGGGGTGCAAAAGCCCGAGATCGGTCAGGTGATCGAGGTGATTCAGGCGCATGCCAATAAGCCTCTTGCCATAGAGATCGATCGGAGGGGGCAGATCTTGGGTTTGACCCTGACACCGGCCGCTGTGGTGATCGAAAATGGCAAAACGGTCGGGCGTGCCGGATTTCAGTTGGGCGCCAATGTACCTTTGGTTGAGGTCAGCTATGGTGTTTTCGAGAGCCTTTGGCTGGGTGTGGCCAAAACCTATGACACGGCCTGGTTTTCGCTCAAAATGATGGGAAAAATGCTGGTCGGCGAGGTTTCGATCAAAAACATCAGCGGCCCTGTCACAATTGCGGATTACGCCGGTCAAACCGCCCGAATCGGTTGGGCGGCCTACGTTTCGTTTCTAGCCTTGGTCAGCGTGAGCCTTGGCGTGCTGAATTTACTCCCGATCCCCATGCTAGATGGGGGGCATCTGCTGTACTATCTAGTCGAAATCGTCCGTGGAAGGCCACCTTCGGCGCGGTCAGTTGACTGGGGTCAGCGTGCGGGGATCGGTATTTTGGCTGCCCTCATGGCGGTGGCCCTGTTTAATGATCTCGTGCGGATTTTTAGTTAGCCCCGTTCTGCCTTAAAATCGTGCGTGTGTTTAATTTATGATTGTTAGTTTGTCTCAAGGATTGTTCAGAATGTCCGTCAGCTTGCAGTATTTTCGCGCCCGTTGCCGGCAACTGTGCATAACCCTGTTCGCACACTTTTTATTGCTCTTCTGTATCGCGAGTCCCTTGACCGCTAGCGCCTTTGCGCCATTTGTCGTGAGTGATATCCGCATCGAAGGGATGCAGCGTAGTGAGCCGGGCACAATTTTTAGCCAATTGCCGGTCAAGGTCGGCGAGCAGTTTACTGACGAGCTGGCCACTGAGGCTGTGCGGCGCCTATATGCAACCGGGATGTTTGTTGACGTTCGGATCGAAACGTCGAATCGAGTGGTTGTTGTCGTGGTGCAAGAACGCGCAACGATTGCTTCAATCTCGTTTAGCGGGATGCGAGAATTTGAACCCAAGACGATTACCGACTCGCTGCGCCAGATCGGTTTTGGTGAGGGTCGCGTTTTTGATCAGTCTATGCTCGAACAGGCCGAGTTTGAATTGCGCCAGCAGTATCTGACCAAAGGCAAATATGGGGCTGAGATTACCTCAACCATTACCCCATTGCCTCGAAATCGGGTAGGTCTCAATTTTGATGTCTTCGAAGGCACCGTTGCACGTATCCGTGAAATTAAAGTGGTTGGAAGCGAGGCGTTCACCGAAAATGATCTGCTGAGCTTATTCAAAATGACCACCCCTGGATGGTTGTCTTGGTACACCGATAGCGACAAATACTCTCGCGAAAAGCTCGAGCGTGATCT
>CAIYCP010000465.1 GCA_903924715.1 uncultured beta proteobacterium | reverse complement strand
CTTTTGTTGCAAGGTTGACAACTCATTCTCTGACAAACTCGTGATTTTTACAGTCTTGTCTTTGTACGTGAGCAGCGTTCGGTTGAGCTCTTGAATGCTCATTAATTGACTTGGGTATCTTTGCAAACGCTGTTCAAGAGTTTGCTGCAGCGGCTGAATAATCAACGACCAAAGAACACCCATCACCAGGCACACGCCCGCACCAATTGCAATGCCAGGCGGCACCTGTTTGAATGCAAGCAGATGATTTCTTTTTGTCACCGAAGACGATGAAGAATTAGTCATGGGCAAGACTCGCGTACGGGCTTAACAGAAAACGCGTCGGGCCAAGGCGTTGCACCGAGGAGTCTTGCAAAATGGCTAGCCGCTGGGTGTTCGAAAGTGTCGACTCTTGTAATTCAAAGACCAACCCTTTTTTTGAATACTCTAAGCCCTTTAACGCCTCGGGTGGGGTGTCTTTCAATACGTTTTGCAAGGTTAGCAACAGTCTTTCAAAGTCTCCATCGCAGTTCTCAATATTTTTATGCGCAGCGAGGCAACTAGCCTTTACTAATTTTGTAAAACTTGCCTGGCCTTCGGCGCGATCTGACAAGACTTGATGAGCTGCACTCTGCAAAAGAGCTTCCCACTGTCTGTCTTGCCATACTAGAGTAAAGAGGTAGCCAAGATAACTCACACAGAGAGTCAGCGTGGCGTATTTCGCCCATCTTAGAGGTACCTTCCATAAATCTCGCGACAGCCAATGTTGCAATTCACTTTGACGCTCGGCTCTGAAGTCATAGAACTCGTCGGGTAACAAATTAATCGAAACATAAGATTTCTTTTCTGTCGTGATCCCGTCGATCAATAGTGCAGCGGATAGCTCTACCAGCTCAGGCTGAGCGTGATGTTCTTCAATCGCAAGCACTGGATCATCTGCCGGTTGCGACCAGCACAAAACATTACTCGTGGATTTCTTTGAGGTATAAAAAGTCGTTGTGTCTTCTTGCTGAAAAAATAGAGCGGAATTTGATACTGGAAGCAACATGCTCTCTGAAATCAATTGAATCTGTTCGCAATTGATCACGGCTAATTTTTGACTAAGCCACAATAACCAATCCCGGTTCATCACACTCACTAACCTTAGATCTGACGATTGATCCAATGCATGCGGCAGCAACTGAATATTGGTGTCCGAAGGTGAAGACAATAATTCATCTTCTATGAGCATCGGTAAGATCTGCTGAATTTTCTTTGTACTGACTGCCGGAACTTTGAGTGCTATTACTCGAACATCAATGCCAGGAATCAGCGCAAGCACAGAATCCACGACCGGCAACGCATCTAAATCCAAGACCTTTTCAAAATCAGCTTCATTGCTTTGCGCCCACGAAAAATACAAATCCTGCGCTGACCAGTCGTCAGCGTTGATTGCAACGGGCCGCACAGGGCAACGAATGATAAGACGCATGAGGGCGAGCCGATCTTGAAGGTGCTGTTGTAACTATTTGAATTATTTATACTTTGTTCAGTTTAACATCGCTACAAGCGTTTTTTTTGGAAATCAACTGTTTGTCATTATATAAATGTCTTTCATTTCGGGTTGTTCGTGATTCTGGTGTGTGAACCCATATATTGGGGTTACCCTAGCGCTTAAGAATTATCTGAGCAGGCCCGACACCAATCACACTTTTTAGGCTGCAACGATGAAGAATCCTATAACGCGCTTACTGGGTGGATCAGTTATTTTGGCGCTCTTAATGGCCTGCGGCGATGGAGGCGGAGGCAAAAGCGATAGCGGTTCATCCAACACCACGGCAAAATCGTCAATTAGTTTAGCGACGCCAGGAGGCACCCCGTGTGCCAGCAGCTTCGCCGATTCGGATGCCTTCGGAAATATTCGCTTTCAATCAAGCACCGGAACAACCCCCTGGGGTTGTTTGGTCGTTGATCAGGCAGGTGCTCAACCAACCGTGTCTGGGACCAGGTCTGTGCGCATTGAGCTCAGGCCAGGTGATTGCGATTCATCCCAAACGTTTTTGTCAGGCTCAAGTGTTGTTTCAGACTGCACCTCAGATCGAAGCAGATTTGAAATTCGCCAAGTGGTCGGTGGATCAACAGCTGGTCAAATCCTGACCTATGAATACTATGTATACATCCCAGCACAATCAAATTTTCAACCCCCCTCAAATAAGACCGGTTCTGCGCCTTTGACAGTTTTGACCCAAATAAACTGGCAATGCGGCGCGACTGCATGCCCAAGCTTAGGAAGTAATGGCTACGGGGCTTTAGCCTACCTTTTGATTGACAGCAGTGGGACACTTTTCGTTCAAACGCATCAAGACTTCACGTGGGTGCAAAACGCTAAAGTCCCCGTTGACGGCAGTCCCTTTGATAAGTGGATCAAGTTAAAGTACATCATCAAGTCTTCGAGCGCGGGCGATGGATCTTTTCAGGCATACGCTAACGACAAGCTCATCATTAATGAAGCGCGCGTAACCTTGCCAAACCCCTACGCTTACATCAGCTTGAAGCTTGGGATTTACAACTCTTCTATCTCTTCTGTCTCTAAGCCTTGGAGCACGCAGATTATCTACTTCGATGCGTTCAGCACTTCAGTGCAAAATTTCTAATTTGGACTGCACTGCCGCCAAGACGACCGTGTCGTGATTTAGAGGATCCAGCAACTCATGAAATTCAAACGTTTTCTCACACTAACCGTTGCTTGTGCGATT
>CAIYCP010000464.1 GCA_903924715.1 uncultured beta proteobacterium | reverse complement strand
TCTGGCATGGTCGTGATTGAGGTTGCGGATGATGGCGCCGGTATTGATTACGAAGCCGTACGCGAAAAAGTCATCGAAAAAAATCTCGCAGATAAAGAAAATGCACTGCAGTTTAACGATAGCCAGCTTCTGCCTTTTATCTTTTTGCCAGGGTTCTCAACCAAAAAGGTTGTGACGAATCTTTCTGGTCGTGGCGTAGGCGCAGACGTTGTCAAAACCAATATTGCAAATATTGGTGGCAGTGTCGAAGTAGAAAGTCATCGTGGACGCGGCACCAACATGCGTCTGAAGATCCCCTTGACCCTTGCGATCATGCCTGCGTTGTTTGTGCGGTGTCAGGGTGAGCGTTATGCGATCCCTCAAAATAGCATCGTTGAGATGATCCATCTTGATGCAAAGCGCAACGAAGCCGAGTTAGAAGATTTTTACGGTGTACCGGTGTTTCGTTTGCGGGGGCAGCTGGTTCCTCTTTTGTTTTTGTCTAAGCAGTTAACGTTAGATGCTCCGTTGCCGGCCCCCGGGCAGGGCTTGCAAGTTGCGATCTTACAGTCGTATGGCGTGCTGTTTGGTCTGGCGGTTGACGAAGTGTTAGACATTCAAGAGGTGGTTGTTAAGTCGCTTGGGCAGGGGTTGAAAGATATCTCTGAATTTGCGGGTGCGACGATCTTGGGCGATGGTCGCGTCTCTCTCATTTTGCATGTGGATGGCATTGCGACCAATTCAGGCTTGGTGGCTAAATTGCAATCACGTGCGCTGAATCCAGAAAAACAACTCAGTGATTCGGTTGCTGCTAAAGAAACCTCGATACTGCTATTTAATTTAAATGGGTTGGACAACCTGGCGGTAGAGTTGTCGTATGTTGAGCGGCTTGAAAAAATTCCAGCGTCGAAGATCCAGCGCAACGGAGATCGGGATGTGGTGACCTATGGCAATGGGATTATGTCATTGATTCCGTTGGATCAATTTGTGCAAGGGGCCACTCAAAGGCAATACGCTGAGGATGAGCTGTTGTCTGTGATCGTTCACTACTATAACGATCGACCGATTGGTTTGGTGGTCAGGCAGGTTCAAGATATTACCAATGCACCCGCAAGTTTTCATCGTTCAGATCCACCACAGCGAGGGCTGCGTGGCTGTGTGATTCGCGGCGATGAGATCATCAATATTTTAGACTTACAAGAAATTATGGTGCTTTATAACCTGCCACCAAATTCGAACGCTTATCCCCAAACGATTGACATGTTTACCTCATGAAGCAAGCGACAGAGTTCATCACTTTTTATTTAGGCGAATTTTTCTTTGGTATCGTCGCGTCTGATGTGCTCGAGCTTAATCGCGACCTGAGAATTACGCCGGTCCCCAGAAGTCCGAAGACTGTTCGAGGTATCGTGAACTTGCGTGGCGAAATCGTGCCGGCGATCAATATGCACGTGAGGTTTAATTTAAATTCAGTCTGCCGCGGTAACGATTCGATCAGTATCATTGTCAACTCAAATGGGATCATCACTGCTGCCCTGGTTGATGATGTCGGTGAAATTGTTTTATTGTATGAAGACACCTTCGAGCCGCCACCAAAAAATTTCCCCGAAGAGTCTAAAGAGTTGATTTTAGGTGTGCATAAATTACCCGATAAATTATTGCTGATTGTTGATTCAAAAAAAATTGCGGCAGATCTTTTTCATTCAAATTTAGTTCCTAAGATTGCTGATCAATATAGCGCTTAGCGTTCACCCACAATTTGCATGATCACTGACTAAGTCGCTGTACGATTTGGTAGCACGACTCATTCATGTATTAGTTAAAGGATCCCAGATTTAATGGCGCTTACTTCTCAACCGTCTGCGGTGCCAATCCAAGTGTTAATCGTGGATGACTCGGCAGTCATGCGCAGAATTATTCGTAACGCGTTGACTGCACATGCTGATATCGAGATTATTGGCATTGCTAAAGATGGCGCAGCGGCGGTCGAATTTGTGCGCCAGACGCGCCCCGATCTGATTATTCTTGATATCGAAATGCCCGTCATGGACGGCCTTGAGGCGTTGCGAGAGATCAGAAAGTTTGAACGATCTGTGCCGATCATCATGTTTAGCACCCTAACGCAGGTGGGTACGCAAAGCACCATGACTGCGTTGATGGAGGGTGCAAGCGACTACGCGAGCAAGCCCACTAATCTAAATGATCTGGCCGAAGCCAATAAGGTATTTGAAGAGATACTGATCCCTAAGATACGTGCCCTGTGTACTGGTAAAGCAGCGCGCGTCAGGCCTGTTGAAAAACCGAGCGTTGTAAACGTTGCCGCGCCAAGCGCGATCGTAGGGCGCCCGATAGCTGCCACCACTTCGTCGCAAGCAGCCCCCCCGAAGCCGGCTACCCCGTTGTTGGGAGGGCCAATTGAGGCAATTTGTATTGGCGTGTCGACCGGTGGGCCCGCTGCCTTAGCGCAATTATTTGGTCAATGGAAAGAACCCTTATCTGTACCGGTATTTATTGTGCAGCATATGCCACCCCAATTCACCGAGACACTTGCCAAGAAGCTCACAAGCGTCAGCGGCATGCCGGTTAAAGAAGCGGTGCATGGTGAAGTTGCGGTGGCCGGGCAAGGCTATTTGGCCCCGGGTGGCTTCCATATGGTCGTGAAGGATATCGGAGGCCGGGTTGTCATCCAGCTGAATCAAGAGCCACCTGAAAACTTTTGTCGCCCAGCCGTCGATGTGTTGTTTCGTTCGGCTGCAACACTTTACGCGAGTCGCTTGCTGGCGGTTGTTCTGACGGGTATGGGCAGTGATGGCTTGTTGGGCGCGCAACAGATTGTGCAGGCTCGGGGTCAAGTCATCGCGCAAGATGAGGCCACGAGTGTGATTTGGGGGATGCCTGGTGCGGTCGCGCGCGCGGGTTTGGCGCAAAAAGTACTGCCGCTCGATGAAATTCATACTGAAATTAGTGTGATGCTTTTGCGAAAACGATCACAAGCAGCGGCGACCAAGTGAATCCTAGTCTACTTCTTGCCTTCTGTAGTCTGCTCGAGTCCAACGTTGGAATCTCTCTGGATTTATCCAAAGAATATCTAATACGCGCTCGGCTTGAGCCACTTGCAAGAGTGAACGGTTTTGTCGATTGCGAAAAGTTCTTAGAAAACCTAGTTGCCACTGCGCTTAGCCCGCTGCATTGGAAGGCCTTTGAGGCCATGGCCACGCATGAGACTTTTTTCTTTCGCGATGATTACCCGTTTGGCATGATTCGCGAAACGCTCTTGCCCGAACTCATTGCCGCGCGTAAAGATACGCGCCGTCTTAATATCTGGTGTGCGGCTGCTTCGACGGGTCAAGAACCCTACAGTTTGGCCATGATTCTCGAGGATTTTCACACTGAGCTGAGAGGCTGGAGCGTGAATATTTTAGCGACCGATATTTCGGATTCGGCCTTGGAAGTTGGTCGTAAGGGAATTTATTCGGCGCTTGACACGAACCGCGGGCTCAATAAAAAACAGATCGATCGATTTTTTACCGTGACCGCTTCAGGTGCATATCAAATATCCAGGCAGCTCAGGTCTGTTATTGAATTTCGCACCTTAAATCTCATCAACGCTTGGGGCTTGCTACCAAAGTTTGATCTGATTCTGATTCGTAACGTTTTAATTTATTTCAATCGTGAACACCGCGACTTAGTGCTGAACAAGATGCACGCGCAGCTTGCCGACGAAAAAAGCTCTTTGATGCTGGGATCTTCTGAATCTATTTTTTCTGAAACGACGCAATATCAAAATCTACGCATCGGCCGAGGTTCGGTCTATCGCAAGTCACCCAGGTAAGTATTAAGGCTGATATGTCTGAATTAAATGCTGGAATCATTGACCGTAGTTCGTTAGACCAACTATCGGATGAACTGCTAAAAGACGCAGCGCGCATGAAAGTGTTGATCGTAGACGATAGTCGTTCGCTACGCCTCGTACTCAAAAGGGAACTCAATACGATTGGCATTATGAATACGGATGCTGCTGTCGACGGCATGTCAGCAATCGAGGCGCTA
>CAIYCP010000463.1 GCA_903924715.1 uncultured beta proteobacterium | reverse complement strand
TGTGCCACCGCCCAAGTCAAACACAGCAATCTTGCGATCGCCTTTTTCTGACTTGTCCATACCGAAGGCAAGCGCCGCAGCAGTTGGCTCGTTAATAATGCGCTTGACATCAAGACCGGCAATTCGGCCTGCATCTTTTGTGGCCTGACGCTGGCTATCGTTAAAGTAGGCTGGCACAGTGATCACTGCTTCAGTGACCGTTTCGCCCAAGAAGTCTTCTGCCGTCTTTTTCATTTTGCGCAAGACGTCTGCAGCCACCTGCGATGGCGCCAGTTTTTTACCTTGAGCCTCAACCCAAGCGTCGCCATTATCAGCCTTGACGATTTTGTAAGGCATCAAGTGAATATCTTTTTGCACGGCGTCTTCGGTGAACTTACGACCGATCAAGCGCTTGACTGCGTACAGCGTATTGGTCGGGTTTGTCACCGCCTGGCGTTTAGCCGGTGCGCCGACCAGCGTCTCACCGTCTTCCATATAGGCGACGATTGAAGGAGTTGTACGCGTGCCCTCGGCGTTTTCAAGAATTTTGACTTTCCCGCCATCCATCACTGCCACGCAGCTGTTGGTGGTGCCAAGGTCGATACCGATAATCTTGCTCATGGTCAAACTACCTTTTAAGAAATCAGAATAAGAGTGAATTACTTCGATGAGTGTTAATTGGGGGGTAAAAGGGCAATTTCAAGACTAAAACCCGCTTTTTATTGCCTTAAACCCCAAAAACTTCAAATCGGGCTGACACATATTCAGGTTGAAACTTAAGCAGCAACCGTCACCAAAGCTGGGCGCAGCACACGATCCGCAATCAAATAACCCTTTTGCAAGGTTTGAACGACCGTATTGGCCGCCTGCTCAGCCGGAATCGTTGCAATGGCCTGATGCTGATGGGGATCAAACTTGGCACCGGCCTCAGGGGCAATTTCTTTAAGATGATTGCGCTCGAAGGCACTCACCAACTGTTTGAGGGTCACTTCAATACCGGTTCGCATGGTTTCAGCTGTTTGCTCAGTCTGCGCCAAGGCCGCCTCTAAGCTATCTTTAACTGGCACCAATCCTTCAGCAAACGACTCAATCCCAAATTTTCGAGCCTTGGAGACCTCTTCTTGGGCGCGGCGGCGTACGTTTTCCATTTCGGCATGTGCACGTAAGGCCTGATCTCGCTGCTCTGCCAGTTGAGCCTGCGCTGCCGCGAGTTCAGCCTGCAGTTGCTCGAATGGATCAAGGGATGCCGAGTCTTCGGCCTGAGGCGCACCATCGTCAGGCGTCACCAACGCCGGATCGTGCTCTTGAGTGCCTTCGGTCGAGCCTTTGGGATCTGCCATGTACTTCTCCAGAAAATGCGTGAATACGATAGAAATTGGGGCTTAACCCCGCAATTCAAGGGTTAACCATGAAAAAAATCTTGGGAAGTGCCGAACTAAGGCTTAGGGCTCAAGGGGCCAGCCTTGTAATTGCTGAAGTACCATCTCGGCCAACGCGTTAATCCAGGCCTGATCATCATTTAACGCTGCGATATACCTGAACCGCTTGCCACCGGCATGCATAAACGCTTCACGCACCTCGACCTGAATCTCTTCAAGCGTTTCAAGACAATCCGCCAGAAACCCGGGACAAACGACGTCAATTTCAGTCACCCCTTGCTCGGCGAGCTTCTTTAACGTCGGTTCGGTGTACGGTTCAAGCCATTTCGCCGGGCCAAACCGACTTTGAAACGTTACTTGGTAATCATCATCAGATAAACCTAAATAGTTCGCCAGTGCTCGAGCCGTCTCGTAACAGTCGCGGCAATAGGGATCGCCCATCTCAACACACTGCCTAGGTAAGCCATGAAAACTCATGACAAGCTTTTGAGGCTTACCGTGTTGTTTCCAATAAGCCGCGATTTTGTCGCCGAGCGGGGCAATGAAGAACGGGTCTGTATGAAAACGTTTAATAAACCGCAGCGCTGGTTGATTACGCATGTGGCTGGCGACCCGCGCCACTTCGTCGACCACAGTCGCTGTCGTACTAGACGCGTATTGCGGATAAAGCGGCACGACTAACAGGTGCTCGCAACCTCGATCGCGTAAGCGCAGCATGGCGTCTTTAATTGATGGCTTGCCATAACGCATCCCCGTTTCTACTTCGACTGCAAGACCGCGCTGTGCAAATACTTCTCGTAGCCCTTCGGTTTGACGCTGGGTATACACCATCAACGGTGAACCGCCTTCCATCCAGACACTCTTGTAGCGCGGCACCAATTTTCGCGGGCGCGCCATCAGAATTGGCCCATTTAAAATAGGCCACCAAAGCAGCTTGGGGATTTCAATCACGCGCGGGTCAGACAAAAACTCACGCAAGTAGCGACGAATCGCAGGCGCAGTGGGCTCATCAGGGGTGCCTAGGTTGACGAGCACCACGCCAACGCCACCCGTTTTAAAGGGCTTGGGCCAAGATATAAAACGGGGGGCGCGATCGAGGTCGCGTGAAGGTTCAGGCCAGAAACGCATGCTATTAACGCTCGTAAGGGGGGTGGCTAAGCGCGCTTGATAACAGGCGCGCGGTAATGTCAACAATT
>CAIYCP010000462.1 GCA_903924715.1 uncultured beta proteobacterium | reverse complement strand
TTGAAGGATTGCGGCGCCTTCATCAATGGGGTGGCGATTTGCCCGATGCTGAAGTCGCTGAGCGCGCGTTCGCAGCACGCAAAGAAATCACTGGCAATACGTTTTTGCCGCACCATTTGCAGCGCGTCGCCGTTGTGGGTTGCGTTTTTCGTGATGATAAAGGCTTTAGGGTACGTTGCTTAGGGCAGGCCGATGACACTGAGCCCGTTTTGCTCACCAGTTTTTTCAAAACGATCGAGCGTTATACGCCCAAGCTTATTAGCTGGAATGGTTCAGGCTTTGACTTGCCTGTATTGCATTACCGAACCTTGATCCACGGGATTGCGGCGCCTCGTTACTGGGATATGGGCGAGGATGATAAAGACTTTCGTTATAACAACTACCTCAGTCGTTATCACACACGCCATCTAGATTTGATGGATGTTCTCGCGAAATATAATGGCAGGGGTAACGCCCCGCTTGATGATCTTGCGAAGCTGTGCGGTTTTCCCGGAAAACTTGGTATGGATGGCAGTCTTGTCTGGGACGCTTGGTCTAATGGGCGTGCGAATGAAGTGCGCGCCTATTGTGAGACCGATGTAGTGAATACCTGGCTGGTTTACTGTCGTTTTAGATTGATACGCGGTGAAATTGATCAGGTGACCTACCAGGAAGAAATCGACTTAGTTCGTAGCACCTTGCAGGCGAGTACAGAGCCGCATTGGGCAGAGTATTTGGCCGCTTGGTCCTCATAAATTACATTACACGGCGACTGACCGCCTCTCGGAGAATTCTTATGCGAAGCCATGATTGTCGATCCATATTGATCATCTTGAGTTTGCTCTTGGCAAGTTTTGCAGCATCGGCTCAAAATAGTCCATTGATGTTGCGCTCATCTAATCAATTGAATCAAAGCAGTCAAAGACCCGGCGCCGAAGCCGCGCCTGTTGCAGCGCCAAGTTCGGCGCCACTGACTGGCAACAGCATGGGCCGGCTTCCTGATGCATTGATTGAAGGCATGGTGCTGGATGCCGCTCAAAAAGCCAAACTTGAGGCGGCACATGAAGCGCGTCGCAAAATGTGGAATGTGAATCGTAACGCGCGACAAGCTGAATATGCAGAACTCACTAAAGAGCTTGCAACGGATAAGTTTGATCCTCGTGAGGTCATCGCCTTTCGTAAAAAAACGCGACTGAAAATCGATGCAGGCTTTGATGAAGTTCAAGCCAGTTGGTTGACATTTTGGGATGCGTTGAACGCGCCGCAGCGAAAAATTTTGATTGGGTATATGCGTGACCAACATGCGGTTCAGGGTAAGGCGTCGGCTGCAGCGTCTGCTGAGCGTAGTGCTGCACGCGCCAAACAGCAGGCTGCGCTTGACCGTGCCGAGGAGCGCGCCGCGCGGCAACAAGGTACCACCGGACCCGCAGACGCTGATCCTGCCGCCGCATCGTCAACACCAAAATAATTGCCTCACGGCGCAAAGATATCTCTATGTCTCAAGAAGTACTGCAGGTTGAGTCCCTTGATCTTGAGGCGCGCGGTGTTGCCCGGCATGACGGCAAGGTGGTATTTATTGAGGGCGCCCTCGGGTCAGAGCGGGTAACCGCCAATATTTTTCGTCGCAAACCTTCCTACGAAATTGCGCGTGTTCAGGTGATTGTTCGTGAATCATCTCAACGCGTTAAACCTAGATGTGAGCATTTTGGTGTATGCGGTGGTTGCGTCATGCAGCATCTCGAGCCTGCGGCCCAAGTTGCGAGTAAGCAGCGCGTGCTTGAAGATAACCTTGCGCATATTGGCAAGGTTCAGCCAGAGCAGATGCTGCCGCCCTTGCATGGGCCCTCGTGGGGTTATCGCTATCGCGCGCGCTTATCGGTGCGCTGGGTAGCAAAAAAGGGCACCGTACTCGTCGGTTTTCACGAACGCAAAAGCAGTTTTGTTGCTGATATTAAAACGTGTCATGTCTTGCCGCCGCATGTGGCCGCGCTCTTGGTACCCTTGCGGGGGCTCATCATGGCGCTTTCAGCGCCCGATCGTTTTGCCCAGATCGAGGTGTGTGTTGGTGATGCCGTCACAGCCTTGGTGCTCAGGCATCTTGACCCCTTAAGCGACGACGAAATTGCCACCTTGCGTGCGTTTGCTGCGCAACACAATATTCAGTGGTGGTTACAGTCAAAAGGGCCAGATACTGTTCATGCGCTTGAACCCGAAGATGAAAACAAGCTCAGTTATCGCTTGCCTGAGTTTGGCCTGCAAATGCCGTATCGGCCCACCGATTTCACCCAGGTTAATCATCAAATCAATCGCGTCCTAGTTTCGCGCGCACTGAGTCTGCTCGGTGTTCAGCGCAGTGATCGTGTGGCAGATATGTTTTGTGGTTTAGGAAACTTCACCTTGCCATTAGCGACACAATGTCACACAGTGCTTGGCGTTGAGGGCAGCGCAGCACTCACCGAGCGCGCGCAGCAGGCTGCTGTCCAAGCGGGCATTTCGAATGCTCAGTTTCAGACCTTAAATTTATTTGAAGTCGATCAAGACTGGTTACAAGGCCTTGGGCAGATTGATCGCATGTTGATTGATCCGCCACGCGAGGGTGCCTTTGCGTTGGTGCAAGCGCTTGCCGCGATACCGCTGCATGAGCGGCCAGTGCGGATTGTGTATGTGTCGTGCAACCCAGCGACTTTGGCGCGAGACGCGGCTGTGCTGGTTGAAGAGGCCGGCTATCGTCTGCGCAGTGCGGGGGTCATTAATATGTTTCCGCACACTAGCCACATCGAATCAATCGCGGTCTTTGAGCGCTAGTATTGACCTCGTTATTTTGTTTGAGCCAAGATCGCTTCAGCGGCGAGCTTGACACGCGCGGGGGCCGTACCGCCCACGTGATCGCGTGCAGCCACCGAGCCTTCAAGTGTCAACACCTGGTGCACGTCATCGCCAATTGCGGCATGAAACACCCGTAGTTCAGCTGCACTTAAGTCTGCGAGATCGCACTTCTTTGACTCACATTCGCGTACGGCATGGGCTACCGCTTCGTGGGCGTCACGAAACGCCACGCCACGTTTGACCAGATAGTCGGCTAAGTCTGTGGCAGTGGCAAAACCCTGCAATGCAGCGGCTCGCATGGCTTCGGGTTTGACCTGAATGCCCGCAATCATGTCGGCAAAGATGATCAATGTATCGCGCACAGTATCTGCGGTATCAAACAAACCTTCTTTGTCTTCTTGATTGTCTTTGTTGTAGGCCAGTGGCTGCCCCTTCATGAGGGTCAGCAATCCCACCAGATTGCCATTGACGCGCCCGGTTTTGCCGCGTGCAAGTTCAGGCACATCTGGATTCTTTTTTTGCGGCATGATTGAGCTACCGGTACAAAAGCGATCCGGTAAATCAATGAAGCCCACTCGCGGACTCATCCAAATAATCAATTCTTCAGAGAGTCTCGAGATGTGCGTCATGATGAGCGCGCAGGCGCTGCAGAATTCAATGGCAAAATCGCGATCAGACACGGCATCAAGTGAGTTTTGACAGACATCGTCAAACGCTAAAAGTTTGGCCACGAGTGGACGGTCGATCGGATAGCTTGTGCCCGCCAAGGCAGCTGCGCCCAGGGGCAAGATATTGACCCGCTTGCGGCAGTCTGCAAGGCGAGCGGCATCGCGTCCAAACATTTCTGCGTAGGCCAGTAGGTGATGCCCAAAGGTGACAGGTTGCGCGACCTGCATATGGGTGAAACCAGGCAGGATTGTGGCGCAATGGTGCAGCGCAACAGTTGCAAGGGCCCGCCGCAAGGCTGTGAGAAGTTCGACCAGTTGATCGATTTCGCCGCGTAGCCAGAGGCGAATGTCTGTGGCGACCTGATCGTTTCTTGAACGACCTGTGTGCAGGCGCTTTCCGGCATCGCCCACCAGCTCGACCAGGCGCTTTTCGATATTGAGATGAACGTCTTCAAGATCAAGCAACCAGGTAAAGGCTCCGGCTTCGATTTCGCTGCGGATTTGCGTCATGCCGCGTTCGATATCGGCTAAATCCTGGGCTGAAATGACCCGAACGGCTTCGAGCATCGTGGCGTGGGCAAGCGACCCTTGGATATCAACCAAGGCCAGGCGTTTGTCAAAATCAACCGAGGCGGTGTAACGCTTAACTAAGTCTGAAACGGGCTCAGAGAAGCGCGCAGACCAAGCTTCGGCTTTTTTATCAAACTGATTGTGCTTAGGGTTTTCGGTGTTTTTCATGATGGTTCGATTATAGAGTGCTGCGCCAACCTCGCAGGCGTGCGATAATTTTCAGACAATAACTCGTATCACCGGAATCTACATGTCTGCCGTTAAGGTCAGCATTGCACAAATTAACGCTTTAGTGGGTGACTTGGCAGGTAATTCACGGCGTGTGCTCGAAGCCGCGCGCCTTGCCCATGCCGCTGGGGCCCGCGTGCTGTTAACGCCTGAACTCGTTTTAACGGGTTATCCCCCCGAAGACCTTTTGCTCAGACCCTCGTTTGTCTTGCAATGTGATCGGGTGCTCAACGACTTGTGTGCCAGTTTGGCCAGCTTAAGTGGGTTGCACGTCGTGGTGGGGCACGTAACCAGTCAAAATGGTGACCTTCGCAATGCTGCCTCGGTTTTGCTAGAGGGGCGGGTGCTTGGCACTTATTACAAGCATGAGTTGCCAAATTATGCGGTGTTTGACGAACAACGCTACTTTGTTGCCGGCGAGCAGGCCTTAACCTTTACGGTGGATGGGGTGTGCTTTGGGGTCAATATTTGTGAGGACATCTGGCTCGAATCTGCTCCCGAGGCAGCAGCCCAGCAAGGTGCGCATACCCTATTGGTGTTGAATGCCTCACCCTACAACATCGGTAAATACGAGCAACGCCTCGAAATCGCCCGACGCTGTGTGCGTCGTACCGGTTGCTCGCTGTTATATGCCAATCTTGTGGGTGGACAAGACGAACTGATCTTCGATGGGGCGTCTTTTGCGATGGACGCGAGCGGGGCGCTTGTGAGTAGGCTTCCTGATTACACCGATGGGCTAAGTTTAGTTGAGGCTTTCAGCGATAGTCGTTTATTGGCCTGTCCTTCTAACAATTTGGGAATTGCCCCCACGGCCATCGCACCTGAGCTGGGTTTAGAGGCGCAGGTCTGGCAAGCATTGACCACCTGTCTAGCAGACTACGTCAAAAAGAATGGTTTTCGTACCGTCATCTTGGGCTTGTCTGGTGGCATTGACTCGGCGGTCGTGATGGCGGTTGCGGTAGATGCCTTGGGTGCGGACAACGTTCATGCGGTGATGATGCCTTCGCGGTATACGGCGGATATTTCCCAGATCGATGCGCGCGATATGGTCAAGCGTTTGGGTGTTGGCTACGAAGAAATTGCGATCGGCGAGTTGGCTGCAAATTTTGATCAGGTGTTGGCCCCGATGTTCGCGGGCAAGGCCTTGGATGCGACCGAAGAAAACATTCAAGCTCGCTTGCGCGGCATGTTGCTCATGGCGCTGTCAAACAAGCTGGGCCATCTGGTGCTCACGACGGGTAATAAGTCTGAATTATCCACTGGGTATTGCACTTTATACGGTGATATGGCGGGTGGTTTTGCCGTGCTGAAAGACGTGGCAAAAACACTGGTTTATCGTTTGGCTCGTTGGCGCAATACACAGTCTGAAGTGATCCCAGAGCGCATTATTACCCGTCCACCCTCAGCCGAGTTGCGACCCGATCAAACGGATCAAGACAACTTGCCTGAATACGATGTGATTGACGGTATTATCGAGCGCTATGTTGAGCAAAATCAGTCGGCAGCAGAACTCGTCGCGGCGGGATTTGCGCCCGACGCGGTCGAGCAAATTGTCCGACTCATTCGGATCAACGAGTACAAACGTCGTCAAAGCCCACCGGGGCCACGTATTACAGGTCGCGCCTATGGCCGTGATTGGCGTTATCCTTTATCGAACGGTTTTCGTGAATCTCTTTAATCTTTTGCACTGGATCCATCATGAAGCAAGTCACCGCAATCATTAAACCCTTCAAGCTTGATGAAGTCCGCGAGGCTTTGGCCGAGGTCGGAGTGAACGGCTTGACCGTCACCGAGGTCAAAGGTTTTGGGCGTCAAAAAGGTCACACTGAGTTGTATCGTGGTGCCGAGTACGTTGTCGATTTTTTGCCAAAAATCCGTATCGAAATGGTCATCCCCGATTCAATGGTTGACAATGTGATCGAAGCGATTGTTAAGGCTGCACGGACAGGAAAAATTGGTGACGGCAAGATTTTTGTGATGCCCGTCGAGCAAGCGATCCGCATTCGAACCAGCGAAAGTGGCGACGCGGCGCTGTAACGATGAAACAATTTGACTGGTCGAACCCTTACCCAACTATCCGTATCCCCGTTTTTGCGCGCAATGTTGTGTCGACGTCGCATCCGCTTGCGGCCCAAGCAGGCTTGCGAATGCTTCTTAAAGGTGGCTCCGCCGTCGATGCGGCGATCGCGGCTGCGGCAACGATCACGTTAGTCGAGCCCGTGTCGTGTGGCTTGGGTGGTGATGCCTTTGCCATTGTGTGGGATGGTAAAAATTTACAGGGTTTAAATTCTTCAGGGTATGCGCCTGCTGCCTGGAATGTTGACTACTTTAAGAACAAGTATGGTGTGAACGAAAAGGGCTTGGCCAAGGCGCCTAAACGTGGGGTGGATGCCATCACGATTCCGGGTGTTGTGGCGGGTTGGGCGGCCTTGCATGAGCGCTACGGAAAATTGCCGTTTGCCGATTTGATGGAACCTGCCATCGAAATCGCCGAGCGTGGTTATGCAGTGCCGCCTGTGGTGGCTCAAAAGTGGGCGGCTGCGGTACCCGAACTCAAAGATCAGCCTGGCTTTGCTCAAACCTTTATGCCTAAGGGTCGGGCTCCCCATGTGGGCGAGCGTTTCGTCTTTAAGGAAGCAGCCGATACGCTGCGCCGCATCGGTGCCACGAAGGGACGAGACCTTTACGAAGGCGAAACAGCCGAAAAAATCATTGCCTGGATTCAGGCGAATGGTGGCGTTCATACGCTTGATGATTTGCGTAGTTACAAACCAGATTGGGTCACACCGATATCAAAAAATTATCGTGGCTACACTTTGCACGAGATTCCACCAAACGGCCAGGGTATCGCGGCGTTGATGACGCTTGGGATTCTTGAGCATTTTGATTTGGCCAGCCTAAAGGTCGATTCGGTTGAATCCCAGCATCTTCAGATCGAAGCGATGAAGCTGGCGATGGCTGATTTGTATCGCTATGTGTCGGATGGGCGGAGTATGGAGGTCACGCCTGAACAAATGCTTGACCCTGCGTATCTTGCCTCGCGCGCCAAGCTGATTGATCCAAACAAAGCCACGCATTTCGGTCATGGTTTGCCGGCCTCTGGGGGCACGATTTATCTGACCGCTGCCGATGAAAGCGGCATGATGATCTCGTTTATCCAATCCAATTACATGGGTTTTGGTTCGGGCGTTGTGGTGCCGGGTACTGGGGTTAGTTTGCAAAACCGCGGCGTCGGGTTCTCGATGGATCCAAACTCGCCAAACGTGGTGGCAGGGCGCAAGCGCCCGTTCCACACCATCATTCCTGGTTTTTTAACTCGTGATGGGGTGCCGGTGATGAGTTTTGGCGTGATGGGCGGGGATATTCAGCCCCAGGCGCATGTGCAAACAGTGGTGCGTATGCTGGATTACAACCAGCAGCCGCAGGCAGCGTGCTGCGCGCCACGCTGGAAGCTCACTCGTGACTTCACGCTTGATGTTGAATCAACCATGCGCGCTGAAACAATCGCGGGGCTTAAGGGCTTGGGGCATCAAATTAAGGCGATTGACGACCCGTATATGGATTTTGGTTCGGGGCAGTTTATTTGGCGCTTGTCAGATCTGCATGAAGATGGCTACGTTGCGGCAAGTGATAGCCGACGCGACGGGCAGGCTGTCGGGTTTTAAGCGCATATTTTTAACGGGGCACGCTGAGAGCGCTCTCGCCACATCAGTTGAGCAAATGCCATCACATGCACTGTTCTGCGCAGCTTAAACGGCGAACGCCCAACGTACCCAGTTTAACCGGCCAGTAGTGAGATTTTAATTAAAAAAACCAAAGAACATCAGCATTTCAAGCTTTGGCCCTTTATACCTAAGTATTAATGTAGTATACATACTGCCAGTGACAGTTGCTAACCATCTGGTTTTGAGGAAATCCCATGTTCGGTAAAACAATTGACGTTGTTGCAGTTGAGGTGGCTGATCCCCGTGCGGATCGATTAGACGCTGCCAATAAGTTAATTGCTTCTGCAAGAAATTGGAGTTTCGCAGCCGCCTTGGTCCCCGTTCCATATCTTGACCTTGCTCTGCTCGCTTCTTTACAGACAAAGCTTATTGTTAATTTAGCGTCGCTTTATGATCAAAAATTATTCAAGCAAGCTGTTACAAGTTTGATCACTTTGTTGATCGGCACGCT
>CAIYCP010000461.1 GCA_903924715.1 uncultured beta proteobacterium | reverse complement strand
GGTGTGCTGTGTGGCTATGCGACGACGCTTCCGCACTTAATGCTGGCTAATTTATTTTGTGAACGCTTTTCGTTGCGCCCTCAATACGCGCACGGCATGGCCGCCGGTGGCGCCACGGGTGCGGCGATGCTGATGCTTGCGCGCGAACTGGTACAAAGCGGACGTTGCCGTAACGTGTTAGTGGTGGCAGGCGAAAATCGGTTAAGCGGTCAAACCCGAGACAGTTCGATTCAAACTCTTGCTCAGGTTGGTCATGCAGATTTTGAAGTTCCTAATGGTGCCTCGGTGCCTGCATATTATGGCTTGATGGCTTCGCGCTATATGCACGAGGCGGGTATCAGCAACGAAGACCTTGCTGAATTTGCCGTGCTGATGCGTAACAACGCACGTCGCCATCCTGACTCACATCTGACGCAAGAGATCTCAGTGGCAGATGTGTTGGCGTCAAAGCCGATTGCCGAACCTTTGAGGTTGCTGGATTGCTGCCCGATTTCTGACGGTGCGATGGCTTTGATCGTATCGTCTGAGCCCGGTGCAGGCGTACGTGTCAAAATGGTTGGCGCTGGGCAGGCGCATTTTCATCAACATCTCACTGCGTTGCAAGACGTGATGAACACAGGCGCGGGCGCTGCTGCAAAGATTGCTTTTAAAGAGGCGGGTTTAACGACCGGCGATATTGACTACTTGGGTGTTTACGATTCGTTCACCATCACGTTATTGATGCTGCTAGAAGAAATCGGTTTTGCTGCAAGAGGCCAAGCGGCGCAGCGTGTGCGGCAGGGTGATTTTTCGCAAGATGGCGTGCTGCCTTTAAATACGCATGGCGGCTTGTTATCGTTTGGGCACTGTGGCGTAGCGGGTGGAATGGCGCATACCGTCGAAGCCTATCGCCAATTTACGGGGCAAGCCGGAGTGCGACAAGTCAAAAGGCCCACACATGCCTATATTCATGCGGATGGCGGGGTGATGTCATCGCACGTCAGCTTGATTTTGTCGCGAGAGGGTTAAGCCATGTCAACTTATCCATTTTTTTGCTCGAGAATTAAGCCATGACAACTAATCAATCAGTGATGACGTCTTTGGCCCAGCCTTATCTTGAAGGCTTGACTCAGCAAGTGTTGCGCTATCAACAGTGCACCGCCTGCTCACGTGCTCAAACTTTTGCGCACGATGCCTGTCAGTTTTGCGGTGCTGAAGCGCTTGTTTGGCACAATTCAACTGGTCGTGGGCATGTGCATGCCGTCACGGTTGTTGGTCGGGCGCCTTCTGATGCTTTTCGTGCGTTGGCCCCTTATACCCTTGTGGTGGTTACGCTTGAAGAAGGTGCACGCTTGATGGGGCACGCCACACCAGGTGTAAAAATCGGTGATGCGGTCACCGCGATATTTTTTAAACATCTTGATCAAACTCTTGTGCGTTTTGAACCTATTGGTTAACGCACGATTAGATTGTCTCTTACTTCAAATTCAAGACTTTCTTGCGTCTCAGTTCCGCCTAAGAAAAAGGCGAGTACTTGAGCAAGATGTTCTTTTTACGGCCTACGCTTTCAACCGGAATCTTTATGTCTGACTTACTTGAAACAGCTTTAAATCCGCGCACTGTTGCCATTATTGGGGCGTCAGAGAATATCCATAAGATTGGCGGGCGCCCGATTTATTACATGCAAAAAGGTGGCTTCAAGGGCACGATTTATCCGATCAACCCAAGTCGCGAAGAAGTGCAAGGCTTAAAAAGCTATGCGTCACTGGCGCAATTGCCCGAAGTGCCCGAGCTTGTGTTAATTGTGGTGGCGGGCGACAAGGCGGTTGAGGCGGTTGAGGATTGCGCTGCGCGTGGCGTGAAGTCAGTCGTGGTGATGGCCTCAGGTTTTGGAGAAACAG
>CAIYCP010000460.1 GCA_903924715.1 uncultured beta proteobacterium | reverse complement strand
GACTGAGACAGTTGCATCAGATCGATTTGCTGTTGGCTTCTGCGTCGCCAGAGCACTTGGTCGGCACGCATACGCGCGATGTTTTCATTGAGCAACCGCATAATGCTCAGACTCAACACTGACTTACCCGAGCCGGATTCACCAAGTAGCGCGACCGACTCACCTGCTGCAATATGCAAACTAATATCGTCTAGCGCTTGTACGGTTCCCTGAGCGCTCATAAACTCAACACTCAAGTTCTTAATGTCAAGTAACCGTTGACTAGTTTGTGAAGTCATGCTCATTTTTTATTATTTGAAATACGATTCTTAGGATCGGTGTGTAAACAAAACTCTTCATAAAACCAAAGCAGACTCGAAACGCGCTCTCGAAGGTTAGGGTGCTAACCAAAGCTCGTCATAAAACCAAGACAAACTCAGTTCGCGCTTGAAACCTTTGAGTCGTTTCGTCGCGGCATCTCGAATCGGATACCAAAATAACGGGCTATACAGATACTGATCCAAAACATACTGCTGCAGTTCAGAATAAATTTTGCGTCGTTCAACGAGATCAAACTCACCTCGTGCTCGAACCACCAACGGATCGGTCAGTGTCTTGGTATCAAAGCCCGAATAATTTTTTGAAGCGTTTGCTGAAAAATAGGTGCTGTACGTCACGTCTGGATCAGGACGGGCAACGGCAGCCGTAGACAGGCCCATGTCCAAACTGTTAGTCGACGCCTTCGACACCCACGAGAGGCGATCAGACATTTCAATTTTTAAATCCATCCCCGCAGCTTTAAGCATTGACTGTAATAACTGAGCGACTTGCGTATCAGGGTCCCGTTGGATGGAGCTCAAAACAATTGGTCCCTTATGGCCAGATTTGAGATAGTGCTCGCGGGCCTTGGCCAAATCAAACTGGTGACCGCGCACCGACTCATCAAACACCCAAGTCGTTTGTGGCTCAAACCCTTTGAGCACCGCCCCCCCATCTTTGCCCTGCGAAATCACTTTTTGAATGGCTGCCCGATTAATGGCATAGGAAACCGCCTTACGAAGCTCAAGATTATTAAAGGGTGCGCGAGTGAGGTTGTAAGACACTAACTGCGTGATCGACACGCCACCGGGTAAAAGATCGAGCAATGCATTTTTGGTAATTTTTTCGAAATCTTTGGGCTCTAGTCCATCAATGAGTTGAACATTACCCGACTGAATCTCGACCATCCGAATCGCAGAGTTCGGAATGATTTTGATCTCGACTCTATCCAGGAAGGGTAAAGGCTGCCCATCCTCAGCTTTTTTCCAATAATGAGGATTGCGTTTGGCGATAATCTCGTTGCCCGACCACGAAATAATCTGAAAAGGCCCCGTGCCCACCGGGCTGCGCGTGAAGTCAGCCCCCTTCTCTTTCAGGGCCGTCGGCGACATAATCGAACCGGGCTCGACCGCTAACATCGAAAGCATCACAACCGATTTATTTTTTAAATTCACCTTGACACTTAAATCACTGACGGCTTCGACTGAATCGATATCAGTCATGTACTGCTTACTCGCCGCCGTGATTTTAGGATCAAGAAAACGGTCGAAATTAAATTTGACCGCAGCAGCATCCATCGGCGTGCCATCTTGAAACTTGATGCCTGCGCGCAAGTCAAACATGATCGAGCGACCATCAGCCGAAATCGTCCAGTTCTGCGCTAAGCCGGGATGAAATTTGCCGGCCTCATCCTGATACAGCAGATTTTCGGCAAACAAGTTATAAATTTTTCGATCTGTTCCCGCCGCATTGCCAAACAACGGATCCAGGCTAGCCGTCGGAATGCGCAAAGCCAAACGCAAGGTGCCTCCGCGCACAGGCTCTACAGCGAAAGCCGGCATTGAAAAAAAACCTGCGCAAAGGCATGCTAATGCTATTTTTATGGCTTGCGCCTTGATCTTCCATGGCATGCTTTTGTCTCCGCCCATCTTTCTTATATTTTTACCCGCAGGGCTCACCGTACGCAGGGCAGATACGCCCTGTGCGTCAAACTAAGTACTCCTTTTAGTCTGACTGAGTTCCAACAGGTTGCTTTTGTTGGATCGTATCATCTCTGGCGCAGACTCGACGATTTTTTTCGCCTCACGACTAGCTTACCTAGCGAGGCAACACTCAACGAGTTGAATGCCGCTCGCGAACCCGCTGCACAGCCTCACGCGCCAACGTTGCCGAGAGGCCGCAATACTCGGTCGGGTCCATCAACTTGGCGATGGCCCCAGAATCCAAGCGCTCGGTCACCCGCGGATCAGCACTTAACAAAGCGCCAAACGCTTTATTTTCAACAAATGCCGCTTGCGCTGCATCATAAACAACGTCATGGGCATGCTGTCTGCCGAGTGTTGCGCCCAGCGTCAGCATCACAGCCTCCGCCATAATCAGCCCACCACTCAGGTCCAAATTCTTTCTCATCCTTTGAGGATCGAGTTTTAAGCCTCGTATCACCTGCACCAAGCGCACCAGCATATCGCCTGTCGCAATACACGCGCGAGACTCTGCGGTATCGATCATTAAAGAGGTCGTACGATCAGCCTCATGCTCGGTTTGCATCGCCTCAAGTGCCAAGGGAACTTGTGCACGAATGTCTGCAGCCGCAGCAATAATGTCTTGGCACAATTTTGGATTGCGCTTTTGCGGCATGGTCGAGCTACCGACGGTGCCAGGAGGCACCGGCTCTTCAACCTCAGCAAACTCAGTTTTCATGAGCTCATAGATTTCTCGCCCAATTTTTCCGCAGGTGGCAGCGAGCATCGCGAGCACGCAAACATTCTCTGTGAAATGATCTGAAATCGAGCGCGAGGGTACGCGCATAGAAGTCATCCCAAGCCTTTCGCCCATTCCCTTTTGCACTGCAGGACCCTTCGCGCCTAACGAGGCGTACGTGCCGGCGGCACCACCCAGCATCGCTACAAAGATACGAGGGGCCGCCTGCTCGAGGCGCTCTAGGTGTCGCAGTATTTCATCAATCCAAGTTGCAACTTTCAGCCCAAAGGTCGCCGGAACCGCATGCTGCCCGTGTGTACGCGCCGCGATCGGCATGTCCGCGCTCTTTTCTGCTAAGTCAGCCATTGCGTCTAGCAGCTCTTCGAGCAATTGCACAAAAATTTGATGCGCCTGACGCAGCACCAATAAATCGCCCGTTTGAGTGATGTTTTGTGTCGTGGCACCCCAATGAACCCAACCGCCATGAGGTTCTCCGACTAATTGACCTAGCTCCCACACCAGAGGCACAAGCGTGTGTCCAGTGCGCGCAAAGCCTTCGTCGATGCGCG
>CAIYCP010000459.1 GCA_903924715.1 uncultured beta proteobacterium | reverse complement strand
TTTTTAACCATTTAAGGGCGGCGCATCATGAACATACCAAACGGCATCAATAGCACTCAACCAAGCGTTACTGACAAAACTCAGGCGGATCCGCTTGTCAGTAATGGTCTGAGCGCGAACCCTTTAAATCTACCTACTCAACCAAAAATCGAGAGACCCGCGCCGCCAGGGTCCACGACAAGAGTGATTTCAGATTATCTGAAGTCGATTCAGTCTGCTGCTGCAGTTGCGCCACCTTTTGATGCTAATAAGGTGGCTTCGTTGCAAAATGATTTGGCGCGCGGTCAGTACAAAGTTGATAGTGGCAAGGTTGCTGATAGTTTGATTTCATCAATGTCAGGAATGTTGAGCCCCGCGAAGTAGTGCAAAGATAAGCATTCGGCGTGTAACACTTATTGCCGAATTACAAAAATATGCTGTAAATCCTAAGGATGATTAGTCATGAGTTCATTAAACGGCTTGGCTGCTACTCTGTCGCAAAATGTTACGTCGGTGCAGAATGAGATTGTCACAACACAGTCCGAGCTGTCGTCGGGCAAAAAAACATTGAATGCTGCAGAGGTCGGCATTGTGACGCGCTTGTCGGCTCAAGTATCCGGGTACAATAACGTGGCCACAAACGTGAAGTCAGGCCTTGACTTGCTGTCGGTGACAAGTACCGCGCTCAGTTCGATGACAACAATATTGTCACAAATGAAAGATATCGCTACACAGGCGGCAAATGCTGGGTTGACCACGAGTGATCGGATTGCCTTAAATTCGACCTTTGGTCAACTTGCGAATCAAGTCAGCTCACTACTGAAAGGGGCTACGGTCAACAGTACAAACCTGCTTTGTACGACGGCCTATCTAGGTGATGCAAGCGTGAATACCGGCGACCAGGTTCTGCAAACAGGGCTCACGTCTTCGAACACGACAACACTAGCTAGCGCTGCGCTAGATACGACCGCTGCAATGGTGCTCACTGGTAATATTTTGACGCAGACAGCCGCAGCCACATACATAGATACCTTAACCACCGCGCTGAGCTTGGTATCTACCAAACAGTCGATCGTAGGCGCAGAACAGACAGGTCTAAAAGAACAGGCAACCGCTGCCCTAAGCATGGCAACCAATTTGCAAAGCACCGTTGATACGATTGAAAATGTCGATGAAACAGCGCTGCAAGCAAAGTTACAACAACTGAATAACCAACAGTCAATCGATTACTACCTGATTAGTCAAATGAACACAGCCGCGTCGGCCATGCTCACCATCTTCCGTTAATCGCAAATCTCTGAATTAACGGAGTATGAATTTTATTAAACTTTTATTTTCTTAAAAATCCAGTAAGCGCAATACGCGGTGATCTATCCGCAAAGGCGCCACAGCTTGTAAAATGATCGGCACTGTTGCTCGTGATCAATGTATCGCACACTGATGCTTCTACGTAGTTTGGTAATGCGTTTTGCCTTGTTGGCAAAACCTGATTATTCAACCAAAATCTAATGGAAAGCCATCATGTCTAGCCTCATTTCGTCATTGAGTAGCACACTCACCTCTGGAATTAACGCCGTTCAAAAAGGGATTGTTGATACGCAATCTCAATTGGCTACGGGCTCTAAGATCTTAAATGCCGCTGAAATCGGCATTGTCACGCGTCTGTCTGCACAAGCCACCGGTTACAGAAGCGTTTCGCAAAACATTGCTGCTGGTACAAACGTGATCAACGTTGGCAACACAGCCTTAAGCTCAATTACGACGCTATTATCGCAAGCCAAAGACATTGCCACCCAGGCGGCGAACGCTGGTCTGCAAACCAGTGATCGCACTGCGCTGAATACCACCTTTGGGCAGTTAGTTGCACAAGTGGCAAATTTGATTACAAACGCTGGGGTAAACGGCGAAAATGTACTGGTTTCCGGCGGCACCAATCTAACAGTTCAGAGCGGAATCACTGGGGGCACAGCATCGCAGACAACGATTACCAATCTGAATATCAGCACCACCAGTTTAGGCGTGAACTTGACTACGGTCGCCACCCAAACTGGCGCTCAGTCTGCCATTGACTCGTTGACCACTGCCCTCGCCTCGGTCTCGACCTTTCAATCAACGCTGTCAGCGACTAAAACAGGGTTGGATTCGAGTGCGGCCGCCTCGCTAAGCCTCTCGACAAACTTGCAGGCGACCGTTGATTCGATTCAGAGCGTAGACCAAACGGCCTTGCAAGCAAAGTTACAGCAGTTAAATAACCAACAATCCATTGACTATTATCTGATTAGCCAAATGAACACTGCGGCCCAAGCTGCCTTGACCATTTTCCGATGATCTGATGAGTAGTGTTTTGCAGTAAACCGTCGCGGGAACCAGGCAACTGGTGACCGCGAGTTTTAAATTGACTGACTATGGCTACTATTAGCGCGCTTGATTCGTTTTATAACAATCGTCTGCAAACCGCACAGACACAGATTGACTCGATCCAGTCTCTGTTAACGGCTGGTAAAAAGCCGTTGTCTGTAGCCGATACGCAACAAGTTGCAACGCTATCCGATCGGGCAGTGAAGCTGTCTAAAGTCAAAACAAATGTTACTCAAGCTACAAAAACCATCTCGGTTGCGACCACTGCACTCACTGAAATTTCAAAACTCCTTCAAAAAATGCAAGCACTTGCGAATCAAGCCAATACTCCAGGCATGGCCAGCACGGATTACATGAGCATTAATTTGAAGTTTCAAAAAATGCTGGTCGATGTGGGTGGCTACGCTGTTAAGGCAAGCTTAAATGGTACAAACTTACTGTCTGGCACGGCAATCTTAAATGTCGTCACAGGTACAGATTCAAGTTCAAAATCCAAGACCTCTGTCATGCCCGTTAATATTATGGGGCTGATCAGGGTAGGAGTTTTAAGCGGTGCATCGCTTGATAGTAAAGACACCTCAGCCTCCGCTGCCGATGCGATACGTTCTGCCATGTCCTTTGTCACCAGCGGCAAAGCACAACTCGCCGCAAGTGCTGCCAATTTGCTTAAGATTCAAAATAAAGGAGACGCAACGATCAAGCAGGACCAAGCCACGATCGATGCGATGCAAGCCATTGATATACCAGGACTTCAAAAAAAACTTACTGAACTTAAATCGCAGCAATTGGCGGACTATAACGTGATCACTCAACTCGATGCGAACGCTTCCTCTAACTTGCCGCCGCTGGTCTAACCGCCCTGTTTAGCGAGAAAACCGCTATCAGCTGAAATAACGACCAATCTTTGCCCTATTGTTTGAATTGATTTACCTGAATTTATCGTACTTTATCCCCTATAAATCGATACTGGAGTTTAAGATGTTTGCAGCTAAGAAAAGTTTGAATGCTTATTCGACCGTTCAAAATACGGTACAACAGGGAGCAGACTTTGAAAAACGCTGGTTTGAGTCGGTTGTGATGGTTTTAAATCAAGTATGCGACGGCCTACTGGATCCCGTGCTCACCCATGTGCGCTTAATCGAGGTGCGTGATGGCCTACAGTGGGTTCAAGAGAACCTCAATGAACGCCTGAATTCACAACATCGCACGATGTTAAAGTCGATTTACAGCGTCAATATTCAAATCATTAACGGCGCGCTTGAGACAAAAAGCACAGAATATCTGCCAATGGTCATTTCGTCTATCAAGGCCATTTTGCAGCCCTATGAGCGACGCGCAACAGCTGCTGCTGGTACGCCGACCGTTACAGCTTAAATTATTTGTTGCCCAAGACCTTTAGTATTGTGTCGATCTGCCGTTAAAGTTAATACGAGCCAATCACTCGGAATATGATCGGCACTGTTGATGTGGTCTGCGTACCACGCACGGATGCTTCTAAGTAGTTTGGAAAAGTGTTATGCCATCTTGGCACGACCTTTGTTTTTTACCCAAATCTAATGGAATGCATCCATCATGTCTAATGTTATCTCTTCATTGTCGTCGACTCTTACTGCTGGCATTAACAGCGTTCAAAAAGAGATTGTCGACACCCAAACTCAATTAGCGACCGGCGCAAAAATTTTAAATGCTGCTGAGATTGGTATTGTTACGCGCCTATCAGCCCAAGCCAGTGGGTATAAAAACGTCTCGCAAAATATCGCTGCTGGTACAAACGTGATTAATGTAGGCCAGACTGCACTGACATCAATCACCACCATCCTTGCTCAGGCAAAAGATATTGCCACTCAAGCGTCAAACGCCGGTTTGCAAACGAGCGATCGCACTGCGCTGAATACCACTTTTGGGCAGTTAATCGCCCAAGTGGCGAATCTGATTACAAATGCAGGCGTCAACGGCGAAAACGTTTTAATCGCCGGGGGCAGTACATTAACGATTCAAAGCGGCATCACGGGCGGCACCGCTTCGCAAACAACGATCAGCAATCTGGGAATGAGCACGACAGCCCTGCTCATTAATAGCTCTACTGTGGGCACTCAAACCGGGGCACAATCCGCGATTGATGCGCTGACAACAGCCCTGTCAACGGTCTCAACCTATCAATCGACCCTGTCAGCCACCAAAACGGGCCTGGATGCCAGTGCAGCGGCTTCGCTCAGCTTATCGACAAATCTTCAAGCCACGGTTGATACGATTCAAAACGTTGACCAAACAGCCTTGCAGGCAAGGTTACAGCAACTCAATAACCAACAATCGATTGACTATTATCTGATTGCCCAAATGAACACGGCCGCGGCAGCCGCGTTAACGATTTTCCGCTAAAGCAAGCAAATTAATTGTTTGAATTTCACGTAACGTACTCTCTATAAACAACTACTGAGGTATTTAATGTTCGCAACCAAGAAAAGTTTGAATGCTTACTCTTCTGTTCAAAATACAGTACAGGCTGGCGCCGACTTTGAAAAACGCTGGTTTGAATCGGTCGTGATGGTTCTGAACCAGGTACACGATGGTTTGCTTGATCCGGTGCTCACGCATGTACGTTTAATCGAGGTACGCGATGGCTTGCAGTGGGTTCAGGAAAACCTAAACGAACGCCTGAATTCGCAGCATCGAACCATGTTGAAGTCAATTTACAGCGTGAACATTCAAATTATCAATGGTGCGCTCGAAACAAAAAATACCGAATTCCTTCCAATGGTGATTTCATCCATTAAGGCGATTATGTTGCCCTATGACCGGCGCGGCACCGACGCAATGAGCGCGATCAGTGCAATTGCCGCCTAACGCCTTAAACCACTTACCCGAGGGCCATTCATAAGGATCAGCAGCTGGATATTTAGGTACTGATAATGAGCGGCCCAGATTAAAGAAGTTTTGTTATAAATGTCTTAAGCATTACAGAAAGCTGCCGTTAATATATAT
>CAIYCP010000458.1 GCA_903924715.1 uncultured beta proteobacterium | reverse complement strand
TGTTCCATCATGGCTTTACCCACTTTGTCGCCAGCCTTGCCCCAAATATCCACAACGTTGTTATAGCGCTCTTGCGAAGTCACGAGGCCCGACGAATATTGCTTGTCGATTTCTTTAACTTCGCGTGTTGCCTCAGCCAAAATCTCGACCTTAGCTGCGGGGATCAACATATCGCCCATCGCAATCGAAATGCCACCACGTGTTGCCAAGCGGAAACCTGCTTGCATCAACTTGTCGGCAAAAATTACGGTGTCGCGTAAGCCACAGCGACGGAACGACTGGTTAATCAGACGTGAAATTTCTTTCTTTTTAAGTGCGCGATTCAGCACCGAGAAAGGCAGGCCACGTGGCAAAATTTCTGACAGCATTGCGCGACCGACTGTGGTCTCGACACGCTGAACACCCTCAACCCATTCCTCTTTGCCTTCGCGTGTCCACTCGGGCAAACGCACCGTGATACGCGTTTGCAAGGTAACTTCGCGGTTGTCGTACGCACGATACACTTCAGCGACGTCGGCCAAGAACATGCCTTCGCCCTTGCCGTTGGTGCGTTCGCGTGTGGCGTAATACAGACCTAACACGATGTCTTGCGAAGGAACAATCGAGGGTTCGCCGTTTGCTGGGAACAACACGTTGTTTGAAGCCAGCATTAAGGTGCGCGCTTCAACCTGTGCCTCAAGCGACAGCGGCACGTGTACGGCCATCTGGTCGCCGTCAAAGTCGGCGTTAAAGGCCGCGCAAACCAACGGGTGCAATTGAATTGCTTTGCCTTCGATCAGGATCGGCTCAAAAGCCTGGATACCTAAGCGGTGCAAGGTTGGTGCACGATTGAGCATCACTGGATGTTCGCGAATAACATCTTCGAGAATATCCCACACGACTGGCTCTTGGCTTTCAACGAGCTTTTTAGCCGCCTTGATCGTTGTGGCCAAGCCCATCATTTCTAAGCGATTAAAAATGAATGGTTTGAACAGTTCAAGGGCCATCAGTTTTGGCAAACCGCACTGATGCAGCTTGAGGGTTGGGCCCACCACGATGACCGAACGGCCAGAATAGTCGACGCGCTTACCCAGCAAGTTTTGGCGGAAACGACCGCTCTTGCCTTTAATCATGTCCGCAAGTGACTTCAGTTGACGCTTGTTTGCGCCCGTCATCGCTTTACCGCGACGGCCGTTATCAAGCAGTGAGTCAACCGACTCTTGCAACATCCGCTTTTCGTTACGCAAAATGATCTCTGGCGCTTTCAGTTCGAGCAGGCGCTTCAGACGATTATTGCGGTTGATGACGCGGCGATACAGGTCGTTTAGATCTGACGTTGCGAAACGGCCGCCATCTAGTGGCACCAACGGACGTAAGTCTGGTGGTAACACTGGCAGCACTTCCATGACCATCCACTCGGCCTTGATGCCAGATTTCTGGAAGCCTTCTAGCACTTTTAAGCGCTTTGAAATCTTCTTGATCTTGGCTTCAGACGAGGTCGCAATCAGTTCAGCGCGCAGCGTTTCAACTTCGCGATCGATATCAATCGTGCGCAACAGTTCGCGAACAGCTTCAGCACCCATCAAGGCACGGAAGTCGTCGCCATACTCTTCTGTTTTAGCGATGAAATCGTCATCAGACATGATTTGACCGCGCTTGAGCGGGGTCATACCTGCTTCAATGACGCACCATGCTTCAAAGTACAACACGCGTTCGATATCACGCAAGGTCATATCGAGCACCATCCCTAAGCGGGAGGGCAAGCTCTTTAAGAACCAGATGTGCGCAACGGGGCTGGCAAGCTCAATGTGACCCATGCGTTCGCGACGCACTTTAGCCACGGTGACTTCAACGCCGCACTTCTCGCAGATGACTCCGCGGTGTTTCAGGCGTTTGTATTTGCCGCACAAGCACTCATAATCTTTGATCGGGCCAAAGATTTTTGA
>CAIYCP010000457.1 GCA_903924715.1 uncultured beta proteobacterium | reverse complement strand
TATTGACGCTAAAACGGGCAAGGTCTTGGTCAGGATTAATCCAAAGTTTTATCGCCCGGCTGAAGTCGAGCTTTTGATTGGCAACCCTGAAAAAGCCAAAGCCACGTTAGGCTGGGAACCCAAAACGACGCTTGAAGAGCTCTGTCGCATGATGGTGGTGGCAGACTTGGCGCGCAATGAGCGCGGGTTCTCGTTTTAAATGCCGGCTGAGCAGCGCGGATGAATGTAAGCAACAATCGACGCGTACTCATCACTGGGCTACAAGGGTTTACCGGCCTACATTTGACCGCTGAACTTGACGCCCATGGCTATGAGGTGTGGGGCTTAGGCGATATTCAGCCCACCCGCCCCCGCTCGGTCAAAGCGAACCTGATGGACGTTGCGTCGTTAAAGGTCGCTGTGCTGGCGGCCCAACCACACTATGTCGTCCATTTGGCGGGTGTAGCGTCTCCGGCCCATGGTCAACCCAAAGCCTTTTATGACGTCAACTTAGTGGGCACGCGCAATTTGCTGCAGGCCCTTGACCCGATTGCTGCGCAATTGAAATGTGTGTTGCTGGCTAGCAGTGCCAATGTGTATGGCAATTTGCAAGGTGGGTTGCTCAGCGAATCCAACCCTGTCAACCCAGCCAATGATTATGCGGTGAGCAAACTGGCCATGGAGTACATGGCCAAGTTGTGGCTGCCCAAGTTGCCGGTGGTAATGGCGCGGCCGTTTAATTACACGGGCATTGGGCAGTCTGCAAGCTTTTTAATCCCCAAAATCGTGTCGCACTTTGTACGCAAGCAGCAAACGCTTGAGTTAGGCAACATGGATGTGTGGCGCGAATTTAATGATGTGCGCGATGTGGTGCACGCGTATCGCAAGCTGCTTGAAGCGGCACCGGTTGGGCAAATTGTGAATGTCTGTTCAAGCAACCTGGTGTCGTTAAAAGAAGCGCTTGCGCTGGCGACTGAGTTAACGGGCCATGCGCTTGAAGCGCGTGTGAACCCTTTGTTTGTGCGCGCAAACGAGGTGCTTAAGCTGGGTGGCGATACCACGCTGTTAAAAACCTTTGTACCCGACTGGCAACCCAGGCGCCTGCGCGAAACCTTTGCGTGGATGCTTGACGCTGCGCAAAAAGAGTTTGCCGCAACAGGCGGTTTGCGCGATGGGTCGGGCGCAACGCCGACAAACGCTACTCCGTCTCTTCCCCCCATCCAGCCATGATGCGCGTGGGGTTCGGTGTGTCGGCCCTGTGCAAAGGCATTGCAGGGGGCGGCTCTGACGGCATCGGCAACTACACCCTTGAAATGCTGCGCCAGCTTGGCGCGAATGATGATTTGTCGTTAGTGCCGTTTGCCTTTGGGCAGCCGGTGGCGGATGAGATACTGAAGGCGTTGGCGTGTGCTGAGTCTGAATCCAGTCAACTAAACGCGGGTACTAGTCGCAGGGCGGGTGTCACGCTGGGCAATTATCCCTTGAACGCCGCGTGGTCAGCTGCAACAGGCTTGAATTTTTTTGGTATTGGGCGCTTGAGCCAACAGGTTGAGCTGATTCACGCCACTGATCATTATGTACCGAAGTGCAGCCCTGTCCCCTTAGTGGCCACCTTGATGGATGCGATCCCGCTGTCGCACCCACACTGGTCGCGCGGCGAACATCGTGGTTTAAAAAACGCACTCTGGATTCGCGCCGCAAACTGGGCCGATCAGATCATTACGATTT
>CAIYCP010000456.1 GCA_903924715.1 uncultured beta proteobacterium | reverse complement strand
ATTCGCCGTGCTTGAGTTTTGGGTAGTTCATGGCGGCGGCTCGCCACGCGACATTAACCAAAACAATAACGCCCTCTTTATCGAGAATGCAAATCAGAGGTGACGCGAAATTGATTGCAGCTTGTCCTAATCTTTCTTTTTTTTGAAGGAGATAGGCCTCTAGATGACGGATATCTTCAGCAGATTTATTGTTAACGATTGGTTGTGGGTCAGCAGGTGTGCGCGTCGCAAAAATAAAACTGGCATCGAGTTCAAGCCAATTAACTAATAATCTTAAGCGCACTGGGTTTGGTAACGACCGCCCAATAATCCACTGCCTTGCAGTTTCACGGGTTATGGGGGCCAGTGGAGCATTACGAAAATTAAATTCGATCGTAAATTTCTCTGCTGTAGGGATTCGTCCAAACCGATTTATTAAACCTGCCTTAAAGACAAGATTAAAACGAGCAACGAGATACTGACTCATAATCGCTCCTAAGCAATTATTACCACTATGACCTTACTGGTCACGCAGCCGCGACAATCCTTTTAAGCGGCAAGTTCTAAATCGTAAACCCATAAAAATATATGGCAATCTGATGACAATCGTAGTTTAGTGACTTTCAGAGGCTTATTTGCCAAGCTGGACTTGTCTTATGTGACAGTCATGTGACGTAATTTACTGAAAATTACCTCTTGTTGATCCGGTTAAGCCATATGGAACCCAAACAAAGTTCAGCGCCTCAGATTCCCAGTGACACAACTGAGCAGTATTCCTATGCAAGTGCAATTAGACAACTTCAAGATTGTGGCCATATCAGTCTGTTGCACCTGCAGAGTTTGTCTTACGCAGATGTTGAGTGTTTATTTGAAGAAATAAAGTGTTGGCTTATTTACGGGCGTGACATAAATTTTATTCATGATCCTAAAAAATTGAAGACTGAGCGCCGCAGGCCTCTTTAACTCTCTGGAGCAAACCATGAAACAAAATAAAAAAATTTATACTGAGAAACAAAGAATTGAGGAACTCTTTACCGTCGCTAATCAACTATTTTCGGCTGCCAAGACACTGAGTGAACATCATACCGCTGAGATCAAACGTAATATGGTTGATGCGATTAGCTTTACCAAGACGGTGGCTAACGAAGATATGGCTCAGTTAAAGTCATTGCAAAACACCTCACTGGCTGAGAGAGTCAAACGCATGGAGGGCTATCAGGTAAGGGTAAAAACTATGCTGGATGTCATGGATGGTAAACCTTCAGATAAACACCTAAAACAAGCCTGCACTGCCTTAGCTGATTGGTGTAAAGATACGAAAAATAAACCACCTAAACCAGCAGTTCTATTGGGTCAGCTGACGCAAGATTTAGTTGATGCTGGCGCAAGGGCTTTCAAAGAAGGTCACAAGTTGGTTCACTCTGCTGTAGACAAAGCCGAAAAAAATCTAAAAAAACCCGCTAAGAAAGAAAACAAACAAATGAAGGAACCCATAGTCAAAAAAGTAGCCGCGAAAAAAACTGCTGTGAAAAAAACTGCTGTGAAGAAGAGTGCTGTGAAAAAGACCGCAGTGAAAAAATCACCGGTCAACGTCAATTCATCAAGTTAAAGCGTACCAATGTTATCTGTTTCGACGGTGAGCTTGAGAAGGAAGGCGCTGCGGAGAGGCTGTAAATTAATTTGTGTAAGTTCTGGCGGCCTATTAACCTCTTATTTGAGGAACCGTCATGTTAGGCACACAAATGGATCGTACCAAACTTCAAGCATTGGCCAACGAACTGGCTAAAGATATTAAGACTGAGGCTGACCTAAACGCCTTGTCCCGAGAGCTTCTCAAATTAACCGTCGAGACGGCGCTCAGCGCTGAACTGACCGAACATCTTGGTTATGAGAAACACGGTGATAGCCGGCCAGCCAAGGGCAACGCCCGCAATGGCACCACGTCTAAGCGCTTAAAAAGCCAGCACGGCGACGTCGAGATCGAAACGCCCCGTGACCGCGACGGGACGTTTGAGCCCCAGCTGTTACGTAAGAATCAAACGCGGCTCACGCAGATGGACGATCAAATTCTGACGCTTTATGCCAAGGGATTGACCACTCGCGAGATCGTCGACGCCTTCAAAGAAATGTATGACGCCGACGTTTCGGCGACCTTGATTTCAAAGGTCACTGACCGAGTGCTCGAGCAAGTGACGGCCTGGCAAAGCCGCCCACTGGATACCGTCTATCCGATCGTGTACCTCGACTGCATCGTGCTCAAGATCCGTGAGGGCATGCGGGTTGTCAACAAGGCTATCTATCTGGCGCTCGGCGTCAATATGGACGGGCACAAGGATCTGCTTGGGCTTTGGATGTCTGAGAACGAGGGCGCAAAGTTCTGGGTCTCTGTGCTGACCGAACTAAAAAATCGCGGCGTTAAAGACATTTTGATTGCCTGCGTTGATGGGCTTAAAGGCTTTCCTGACGCGATTGCGGTCGAGTACCCACAAACACGTATTCAGCTTTGCATTGTTCACAT
>CAIYCP010000455.1 GCA_903924715.1 uncultured beta proteobacterium | reverse complement strand
CGGGTAAACGGAAACTGTCGCAGCCCAGACTCAGGGTCATGAGGGTTGCGAGGCGCCTGGCAGGGTTCGATATGATCTGCCGGAAAATTTGTGATGACGAGTTTTAAAGGGTCTAGGATCGCGACTGACCGTGGTGCGATTGGGTCTTGCACTTCTCGTAGCGCTTGATCAAGCAAGCTGTAGTCAATCCGGGCATTGTTTTTCGAGACGCCGGTGCGTTCGCAAAAGAGGCGCAAGGCCTCGGGCGTGTAGCCGCGCCGACGTAATCCCACAATAGTTGGCATCCGCGGATCATCCCATCCACTGACGTGACCTTCTTTAACGAGCTGTAGCAACTTGCGTTTGCTCGTCACGATGTAGCTCATGTTCAGTCGCGCGAACTCGTATTGATGTGGCAACGGGGCCGCGAGCTGACCGAGCTCATTGAGTCGAGTCAACGTCCAGTCATAAAATGGTCGTTGATCCTCGAATTCAAGGGTGCAGATGCTGTGTGTGATGCCCTCAAGTGCATCTTCAATCGGATGGGCAAAGGCGTACATGGGGTAGATGCACCATTGATCGCCCGTGCGGTGATGGGTGGCGTGCCGGATCCGATATAAAACGGGGTCGCGCATATTGATATTGGGCGAGCCCATATCAATCTTTGCACGTAAGGCCATCGAGCCGTCGCGGTGTTTGCCTTCGCGCATTTCGTTTAGCAGACGCGTTGAGTCAGCGGCAGGGCGATCACGCCAAGGCGAGTTTTGACCGGCTTCAGTCAGCGTGCCGCGCGTCGCGCGCATTTGTTCGGGGCTTTGCTCATCAACATACGCGTGACCCGCTTGGATCAAGGCGAGTGCGCAGTCGTACATCACGCCAAAATAATCGCTGGCAAAAAACAGATGTTCGGTACCGTGAGCCTGCCAGCCAAAGCCCAGCCATTTCACCGCATCAATGATGGCATCGACGTACTCTTGATCTTCTTTTTCGGGGTTGGTATCGTCAAAGCGCAGATGACAGACGCCACCATAATCGCGTGCGAGACCAAAATTCAGGCAAATGCTTTTAGCGTGGCCAATATGCAGATAACCATTGGGTTCGGGCGGAAATCGCGTGCGAATCTTGGCAGGATCACTGGCGCCGCGCGATTGCACCGAAGCGGGGCCTGGAAGCCCGGCCCACTGTTTGTCTGCAAACCGGTGAGCCGCAAGATCCGCTTCAATAATATTGCGTAAAAAATTCGTGGTGACGGGAAGAACAGAGTCAGTGGTCATGCTGGATTCAAGGTCGCTGGGTCACATTTAAAGATGCATTTTGCCACGACCGGTCTACACTAGCTTGAATCATGGAAATTTCAGCACTTTTTCTCGCGCGCGTACAGTTTGCCTTAAGCCTGAACGTTCACGTTTTATTCGCAGCGCTTGCGATGGCGCTGGGCTGGATTCTCTGCGTCTTTCGCTTCCAGGCTTGGAAAACGCCCGATTCAGGGTGGACCGCCGCCTACCGCTTCTGGGTAAGAGCCTTTGCCCTGTCTTTCTTTCTGGCGCTTGCCACCGCTTTACCAGTTTTGATTGAATTTGGTACGCTTTGGCCCGCTTTGATTGAACGTACGGGTAATGTTGCCGGTCCTCTGGTGGCCTTTGGCTTAGCCACGTTCATTTTGACAAAATCTTTGTTCATGGGGATCGTGTTGTTTGGGCAACGCCGGGTGTCACCGAAGCTGCATTTTTTTGCGGTCTTGATGGTGGCCTTCGGATTGACGCTGACGCTATTTTGGGCGGTGGTGTTGCATACCTGGGCGCAGGCGCCGCTCGGGGCTGCGTTGATTGACGGCCGTTTTCAAGTCTACGAAT
>CAIYCP010000454.1 GCA_903924715.1 uncultured beta proteobacterium | reverse complement strand
TCACGTTGGTTCTGGGGCCCAAAAACAATGCACCATAGTTACTCATGCGTTTTAAGAAAATGTCGGGATCGCGCGTCAACACCTGAACATGTTCGAACGCAAGTTGATCTGCGGTTTCGATCAGCTCGTCAAGCGTATCGACCACAATGACTTCGCCATGCTCAGCCCATGAAACACGTGCAATTTCTGCGGTCGGCAAAATTGATAATTGGCGTTCGACTTCGGCCATCGTGGCGCGGGCCAGGGCTTCACTCGTCGTCAACAAAATAGCGGGCGAAGTGGGCCCGTGTTCGGCCTGTCCAAGTAAATCAACCGCACACATTTCAGCATCGACCGAATCGTCCGCAATGATTAAGGTTTCAGTCGGACCCGCGAACAAATCGATACCAACGCGACCAAACAACTGTCTTTTCGCCTCAGCTACAAACATGTTTCCTGGGCCAACCAGCATATCAACCGGCGCGATGGATTGCGTACCGAGCGCCATGGCACCAACGGCTTGTATTCCGCCTAGCACTAAAATTTCATCGGCCCCCGCCAAATGCATCGCCGTAACAATGGCCGGATGAGGCGAGCCTTGATAAGGCGGCGCAGTCGCCACGATACGTTTCACCCCCGCCACTTTGGCGGTCAGCACACTCATGTGCGCAGAGGCAATCATCGGATACTTACCGCCGGGTACATAACAGCCCACTGCGTTCATGGGGATATGGGTGTGCCCAAGTACAACGCCTGGCATGGTTTCGACCTCAACATCCTGCATCGAAGCGCGCTGAATTTCAGCGAAGCGGCGAATCTGTGTTTGTGCAAAACGGATGTCTTCGATTTCACGCGCAGACAGTTGCTTGACCGCCTTTTCGATTTCAGCCTGACTCAGGCGAAACTCACTAGGCTCCCACTGATCAAATTTTGCGGATAACGCTTTGACCGCGACGTCACCGCGCTTTTCAATATCTAACAATATGCCTTCGACGGTGGCGCGCACCTTCGCATCGGCTTCGGCGACTTCGGCAGCATTACGACCACGTTTCAGATAGCGCACTGACATTGCTTGAACTCCTAACGATTCATCTTAAGTCGCTAGGATACGATATTGTCGAGCTTTATATCTGTTGTCTCAGGGCAGACCCAGCGGAGTGCGTCGCGCGTGGCATCGATACAACCGCCCTCAGCATAAATACCCCGATCGTCGCGAATTCTCATCATCCTTGCCAAAATCTCGCTATATACTAAGCTATTCTTTGCCGACTGGCTGACCAGTGCTTCCACACGGGATTCATCCATCCAGCGCTCACCATTTGGTTTACTCGCAACACCATGGCGCCAATGGTAGATCTCAAGACATTTTTGCTCCAACGTATAGGGTTGGGTACGATCCCAAAAATTATTGAACTGACCAGCGCCTAGATAACAGACCCACGAACCCTCAAATCCCTTAACGTCTGCAGAGGCTTCGTCGGGATTGCGAAACCAGACGCGATCGCCGGGTACGTAAAATTTCATCGGCAAAGGCTGAGCGAGTTTGCCATGTTCGTGCACGAACGCATCGTTAAAGTCGTCGGCGAGCAAGGGCCGGCTTTGCCAAAGTGTTTCGATCTGCGCCAACAGCAAAGGATGTGTCTGCCGTAATTCTTGGGCTAACGCCAAGAGCAGTACATACTCAGAGGCACGAAAGCACGAAAAAGTATAGGTAGACTGGGGGGTTTCTGGCTGCGTGGTATGCGTCAAAGCCGCGATCAAGTCAACGCCTGCGTTCAGTACAAAACCCTTTTCTTCGACATAGGTCCAATACTCGATGGGGCGCTTGACTCCCTCGGTGTCAAACGCCAACTGCGTCTTTCGGGCTGCTAACGCCGTGCGACAGCGAATACGCACCGCTGCCAGAAACTCATCAAACGAAGGAAAGCAATAAGAACGCGGCCCACGCGCCATCGCGAGTACGGTTTCAAGTTCTAGGTCACGCAATGCGTGCTCAGACTGCAGGCCTAGTTGTTTGGACAAATCAACCGTATTGAAGCTAGGCGTCAGCGCACGCAAAACATCAGAAGCTGTAATCTGCAGCAACGACCAATGCTCAAACTGTGACACTGCAAGATTGAGGTAAGCTTGAGCGCCTGCGCGTTCAAGCCAGTCGCTCAGTTTTTTCTTTTCAATCAGCCGCGACTCTTTGCTTTCAAAAAGAAAACAAATGCCGCCTAAGTGCTCTAAATCGTGTCGAGTGAAGTACGTCATCGTGCGCTCGATTCTCGCGTTATAGTCGTTGTATCAGCCCCTACTTTCTCAGTCTATAGCGATTAACCCTGACCCATGACCCCCTCCGAAATACGGCCTGAACAATCGATCGAACTACTCAAAGCGCTTCATATCCTGACGCGCGACGGCAAGCTGAATCAAGACAGTCGTCGCAAACTTAAACAGGTCTATCACCTGTTTCAATTCATCGAACCACTCTTGGCCCGATTACTTGAAACAAACCCCGCATTTTGCGTTGTAGATCATGGCGCAGGAAAATCATATTTAGGATTTATTCTCGTCGATTTGTACTTAAGACACCAGGCACCGGCCGCACGCATGATTGGTATCGAAACTCGCCCCGAACTCATTGAACAAACAACTGCCCTAGCGCGTGACTTGGGGTTTTCGCAGATGCAGTTTTTAAATGACTCCGTGGCCAATTCGATCACCTCGAACTTGCTGCCCGAGCATGTCGATCTTGTGACTGCCTTGCATGCGTGCAATACCGCAACCGATGACGCCATCCGCTTTGGTCTAGCGAAGCAGGCACGTTTTATGGTACTTGCGCCTTGCTGCCAGGCAGAAGTCGCAACCGTACTGCGTAAACATAAAGCCCAACAACTCAAAGACCCACTGGCAGAAATTTGGCGTCACCCCTTACCTACGCGTGAATTTGGCAGCCAGGTCACCAACACCCTACGCTGCTTGCAACTCGAAGCGCATGGCTATCAGGTCACCGTCACTGAACTGGTCGGCTGGGAACATTCTTTAAAAAATGAATTGATTATTGCTGAACACAAAGGCCCACCTAAACCACACACGATTGCACGCTTGCAAGCCTTATTAGAGCGGCTCGGCTTACAAGAATTAACTGAACGGTTTTTTGTGCCGACAGTCTTGTCAGGAGCAAAGTGATGTCGGTAACCAGTCAGCCCTTATCAAACGAGGCAGCTGCTAAACGCGTGCTGATCGCAGGCTGTGGTGATTTAGGCTTGCGTGTGGCCAAGCGACTGTCGGCTGAACATCCTCACAACCAGTCCTGGGGGCTCAGGCGCCATCCCCCTACTTCGACTGCACCTATGCCGCGCGGCTTTGAATGGTTTGCGGCTGACCTGGCGCAAGCAGATACGCTCGTCAATTTACCTAAAAATATCACGCACGTTCTGTTCACGGCAGCGCCTAACGCACGTACCGAAGCGGACTATCGAACTGTATATCGAGAGGGTTTAGAACGCGTGCTAAACGCAGTCACCACAAAAACCTTAGCGCGTGTGCTATTTGTTTCATCGACCGCAGTCTACGGTGATCATGGCT
>CAIYCP010000453.1 GCA_903924715.1 uncultured beta proteobacterium | reverse complement strand
CGTGCTCAGAGTCATCAAAGCCGATCCTGACTTAATGCATGTGCCGGTCATTATTATTTCTGGGTCTGAGCACTTTGAACGGACGGTTGAATGTATCCAGATTGGTGCCGAAGATTATTTGCCCAAGCCGTTTAATTCAGTGTTGTTACGTGCGCGTGTTTTTTCAGCTTTGGCTAAAAAACGATTGGGCGATTTAAATCGAGAACGCATCATCGAATTACAGCAAGAAAAAGAGCTGCTCAACATCGAGCAATTAAAAACTGAAAAGTTGATGCTCAATATCTTGCCAAAGCCCATCGCTGATCGGTTAAAGCGTGGCGAAAAAAATATTGCGGGTAGTTATTCTGAAGTGACCATTTTATTCAGTGATCTCGTGGGCTTCACTAAACTTTCTACGACAACCTCTGCGGCCGAGTTGGTGCGCTTGCTCAATGATTTGTTTAGTCGTTTTGATCGGCGCGCTGAAGACCTTGGCTTAGAAAAGATTAAAACAATCGGCGACGCGTACATGGCGGTGGGTGGGTTACCGATTCCGCGCTCGGATCACGCACATATCTGCGCCGAAATGGCCTTAGGAATGTTTGAAGATTTAAAGGCGTTTAATCAACAACACAGCATGGAGTTGAATATGCGGATTGGCTTGAATTCTGGGCCAGTGGTCGCGGGCGTGATTGGCTACACGAAGTTTTCGTATGACTTGTGGGGCAATACGGTCAATACGGCGAGTCGCATGGAGTCGACTTCGCAGATCGGGCGTATTCAAGTTTCGCCCATTGTTCGCGAAGCGATATCAGATCAGTATGAGCTTGAAGAGCGCGAATTGATTGAATGCAAAGGGCTCGGTCCCATTTTGACTTCTTTTTTGACTAGAAAAAAATGAAAACGTTATTTGTGTTTAAGAAAACATCCTCGCGCGATAGATCTGAATGAATACTCGTGCGTACGCGACTGAAAATAAGCTGAGTAATCGTTGGTTGGTTCAGCTTGGAGGGGTATCGCTTGGGGTCGCGACGGCCTTGTTGACGGGGGCCTTGAACTATTTTGAATATCAAACGGCTGAAGATCAATATTCGGATCACTTAACGGATTTATCGCTTTCAATCACGGCGCATGCTCAACAATCGCTGTATTCAGCCAATGTGGCACTAGAGGGTATTTATTCTGAATTAATTGAACGACGCTTTTCGAGTGAAGAGGATTTCAAAGCGTACGTCACGCGTCCAAGTGAGTTTAGTTCGCTGAATCAAAAAATTAATAGCAACCCCTTGATTGACGTAGCCACTGTGGTTGCGAAAGATGGACGTGTTTTAAATTTCACAAGAAGCTATCCACCACCACCTATTAATCTAGGCGATCGAGATTACTTCGCTTGGCATAAAAATCGTATAGGCTCTCAAACATTTTACAGCCAACCGGTTAAAAACAGAGGTACAGATAAATGGGTTTTTTATCTGACTAAGCGCTTGGACGACCGTAACGGAGAGTTTTTAGGATTGGTGTTGATCGGAATGTCGGTCGACAGTTTTTCATCGTTTTATAAAGCGCTTTTTTCTCACCTTGGCTCATCTGCTCGCATCGCTTTGTATCGAGACGATTCCCTAGTGATGACCTCTTGGCCATTGCAAGACAAAATCATTTCGAAAGTTGATTCTAAAATGGTGAATCAATTGTCTATGAGTTCGGTTGGGGGCATGCCAAAGACGTTTATCACGGTTGATGCAGATCTTAACGAAACCAGCGATTCGCAAATAAAAAGAATGTCTGCAATTGGATACGTTGATGGTTATCCCTTTTTTACATCCGTCTCAATTGGTAGTGATATTTTCCTACAAAATTACCGCAGATTTTTAACCTATAGTCTGTTTGCTGCTTCGGCTGGGCTTTGTATTTTAGTTTTTTTCATTAGGCAGTTTTTGAAGAAAGACCGTCTGATTTTGAATGAATTTCGCGAAATAAAATTATTGCAAGAAGAGTTATTGTCGGCGAAAGAGGTTGTCGATACGCAAAATCAAGATCTTGAGCGCAGAGTGCAGCAAAGAACAGTAGAAATTGCTGAAAAGCATAAATCACTCGTTTGGAGCCACAGTCAGTTAGAGCGCGCGAATCGGTTTAAATCAGAGTTTCTAGCGAATATGTCGCACGAGCTGCGCACGCCCTTAAATGCCATCATTGGTTTTTCAGAACTGCTGCACCGACGCACGTTTGGGCCGTTGAATGATAAGCAGCATGAATACGTCGGCGACATCCACGCGTCAGGTAAGCATTTGTTGACGCTCATTAACGACGTTCTTGATTTGGCCAAGATCGAATCTGGTCAGATCGCGCTAGATTCAAGCACCTTTGAATTGTTGGACTTTGTGCAAACAACCTTGATCCTGACGCGGCAACGTGCAGAAAGAGGGGGGCTCAAAATTCAATTTAGTGTCGAAGGTGAGGGTCGTTGTGTCGCGGACAAAACCAAGTTAAGACAAGTGCTTCTCAACTTACTGACCAATGCGATCAAGTACACACTCCCTGGCGGTGTGATTAGCTTGAATGTTTTTGTACGCAGTGACGAAATTCAATTTGAAGTCATTGATACTGGAATTGGCATTGCAGAGGATCAGCTTGTCGAGATCTTTGATGACTTTAGACAGGTTGATAATATTTTGAACCGCACGACAGAAGGCACGGGTTTAGGCCTGGCGATTTCAAAAAGATTGATTGAAATACATGGCGGTACGTTGAAGGTAGAGTCGCAACCCGGGGTAGGCTCACGCTTTTACTTTTCTTTACCTCAGCAAAATGGTTAGTTTTTTCGCTTGCGGTAGCGTCAAATTACTTTGACAGATTAAGGTGTTTTTCAACGGTAGTTAAAAAAGTGTCAATGTCGATCGGTTTATCAATGAAGGCATCAAAGCCGGCTTCGAGTGTCGATAACTTATCGCTTGGCATGACTGAAGCCGTGACGGCGATGACAGGGGTATTCGCAAAAGCGAGCTTCTTTTTTAACAAGATTAAGGTTTCAATGCCACTGATCCCGGGCATATGTATGTCCATCAAGATCAAATCTGGCACGACAGTTTCTAAAAATGCCATGCATTCTTCGCCCGAGCGTGCTGACAATGTTTGATAGCCTTGACCGCGCAAAATTTCTTGCATGAGTTTGAGGTTTAGTTCGTGGTCTTCAACGATTAAGATTGTTTTCATGCGTTTTTTTGGTCGAGACAGGTTTTTTTGATTGGGTGCAGAGTACTTGAATTACGTCTAAGTGTAAGTAGTTAAATTATTTAGTATTGGTGAGGCATTGAATAAGATGAATATGACGATGCAACCCGCCCAGATCTTGGTTGTTGATGATAATGCGATGAATGTGAAGTTGCTTTCTGCACTGTTAGAGGGCAATGGCTTTGCTGTCTCGACTGCCGCAGGTGGGGTAGAGGCCTTAGAAAAAATCCAGGCAAACAAACCAGATTTGGTCTTGCTTGATGTCATGATGCCGGATATCTCGGGCTATACCGTTTGCCAGCGTTTGCGGGCTGATGAGGCGACGAGTCTGTTGCCCATCATTATGGTCACCGCCTTAGACGATCTAGAGCGCGTGAAGGCGATCGAGATGGGTGCAGATGATTTTTTGTGCAAGCCCATTAATCAGGCAGAACTGTTTGCGCGCGTAAAGTCCTTATTACGGATCAACGAATTGCAAGAGCGACTGGTACATAAAAACGAAGAATTGAAACAGCTGTCAGAGACTTTGGCCGAACAGGTACAAACGCAGGTTGCTGAGCTAGAGAAGCTGGCGGGTTTAAAACGGTTTTTGCCAGAACAGGTCGCTAACAAGATGTTTCGTGACGGAGGCAAAACGCTTTTCGAGCCGCATCGCGCCGAGATTTCAGTCGTGTTCATTGATTTAAGAGGCTTTACTTCTTTGGTGGATTCAGCTGAACCCGAAGAGGTCATGAAAATTTTGAGCGCCTATCATGGCGAGATGGGTCGCTTGATCAGTAAACACAATGGCACCCTAGAACATTTTGCTGGGGATGGGATCATGATATTTTTTAATGATCCCATCCCTTGCGAAGCGCAAAGTGATGTGGCGATTCAGTTGGCAGCCGACATGCAACTCGCGTTTATTGACTTGCAAGCAAGTTGGAAGAAGATGGGCTTTCAGCTGGGTTTTGGCGTAGGGATCGCCAGAGGCTATGCCACCTTAGGGATGATGGGCTGCGAAGGGCGCTTTGATTATGCAGCGATTGGCAGCGTGTGTAATCTGTCCGCCAGGCTCTGCGACGCAGCGGCAGATGGCGAAATACTGTTAGATATCAAGACGTATTCAAATCTGTCACAGACTGAGGGTGTTCATCCCTTTAAAGAAATGACGCCCAAAGGTTTTGCCCGTGCAATCCAGATTTATAAAATTGATCGAGCCTCGTTGATTTCCTCTTAGGGGCTAAAAGGGCCATTTGTTTTGTACAATCTGGCCTGTCTGATCAATCTTGTCTAATTTGAGGTTTTAAATGTCTGCTCAAGCGACTGCGATGCCCCCTTTTCATCTGGCTTTTCCCGTGCGCGATATTGAAGAAGCGCGTCAGTTTTATGTTGGGTTGCTAGGCTGTGGCGAAGGCCGTAGCGCGCCTGATTGGGTAGATTTTGACTTCTATGGGCACCAAATCGTGGCGCATCTGGCGCCCGACGAGTGCGGTCATAAGCAAACCAGCGCTGTTGACGATCATCAAGTTCCGGTGCGTCACTTTGGTGCTGTGTTGTCGATTCCGCAATGGGAAGTGATGGCCGCCAAGCTCAAGGCGGTCGGTACCAAATTTGTGATTGAGCCCTACACGCGCTTCAAAGGCGAAGTCGGCGAGCAATCCACCATGTTTTTTATGGATCCGTCGGGCAACGCAATCGAGTTCAAAGCCTTTGCGAATATGAGCGCTTTGTTCGCAAAGTAACGCGCCTGCGGCGGTCATCGCAATGAGATGAGCCTGCGCGCGCAGGCTCGGCGATTATTGCGATGCTTGGTGAATCACCCACCAAAGTGTCAGCGCCGACGGGCCAAAGACGAGCAACATGATCGCCCAAAGGTCTTTCGAACTCATTGTGCTAGCGGGTGCTGCATGATGCGACGTTTCGTGTTGCATAGTGATCCCCTTAGATTTTTGTTGTCGGCTTATTATTCACCAAGCTGCGTGATTTAACAAGATACGCCAAAATTGTTTTGACCCGGCTTAGCCTCGCTTAAGGCGACGAGCTCAGCCACGCGTGTTGGGGCATCGTTATCAGTATAGAATCGATTGCACAGTCTAATCAAAGCTAAAAATACTAGGCGATCGCCATGTCTGAGCATTCTCATCCAACGCCGTTGATCGTTTTATACAAGATGCTCAGAAGTAGACCAATCTTATTGGCAAGCGGTTTAGCCGGATTAGTGGTCGCCGTGATGTTGCCTCTGTTGACGACAGCAGGATTATGGATGCGTTTGATCGTGGGCTGGAATGCGGGTTCGCTACTGTATTTGGGCCTGCTCTTGCGCCTTATGACGCGGGCAAATCCAGAGATGATTCGCGCAAGGGCGTTACATCAGAATGACGGCAAACTTGTGATTTTGATCTTGGTTGTCTTGTCGGCTATCGTTTGCCTGGGGTCGATTATTCAGTTGCTGGCCATCTCAAAAGATCTGCAGGGCCTTGATCGCGTGTGGCACATTGCTTTGGCGGGCTTAACTGTACTGACTTCGTGGACGTTTACTCAATTTATGTTTGCAACGCACTATGCACATGAATATTATTCAGCACTGGCACGGCACCGTGAACCTGGGCTTCAGTTTCCAGGCGCGACAACGCCTGATTATTTGGATTTTGTTTATTTCGCATGCGTGATTGGTACGTCTGGCCAAACGGCAGATGTTAGTATTTCAAGCCAACCCATGCGCAGGGTGAGCTTGATTCATTGCGTGTTCGCATTCTTTTTCAACACCTCGTTGATTGCCTTAACGATCAACATTGCGGCGAGTTTAATTTAGCGCGTTGAGTCGAAATAGGCCCTAAAACTGGCAACCTGCATTTTTGGCCGCCTGCACCAAAATTTTGATTTTTTCAAAGCTGGCGTTGTAATCTGGCAAATATTGCCGTGGTACATCGCGTTGTGGATCAACTGTATAAAAGAGCTCTAGGCCTTTGCGGGCAGCGGTGCAAGCACCATATAAATCATTTGCATTTGCGGCACGTGTAGAGCGCGTAAATTGCTCTGCTGCCATGTTGAGCGTGCGTTCGAGTTCCGCTTCTGTCATGGGCGCTGCCATGGCGGTGAAAAAACAGGATAGCAGGGTGCCCATCAGGGCAATCTTGAGTAAATTCATTTTTTAATGATCGTTCGTGAAATTTGATGCGACTTAATTTAGCACTTTTATTCGGCCTTGATTCCGTTCTTTTTCATGACATCCGTCCACTTGATGATGTCAGCCTCAATCTCGGCGGCAAAGGCTTGTGGTGTGCTGCTGATTGCTTCTGAGCCTTGCTCGGCAAAGGTATGCTGGATGACAGGGTCGCGTGAAATTTTGGCGACTTCGCCTGCGAGTTTTTCTAGGATGGCACTAGGCGTGCCGGCCGGCGCAAGCATGCCGAGCTTAAAGGTGACGTTGTAATCTGGGTACCCTGATTCAGCAACGGTAGGCACGTCGGGCAACAGCGGCGAGCGTTTCACACCCGTCACGGCAAGCGCCCGCAGTTTGCCACCCCTGATATGCGGCAGCGCAGTCGATGTTGTTTCAATCATCATCGAGGTTTGTCCTGCAACCGTGTCTGCCAAGCCTGGCGCATTGCCTTTGTAGTGCACGGCAGTGAATTGCGCGCCAGAGGCCATGGTCAGCAATTCAACCGCCAAGTTTGATGAGCCACCCGAGCCCCCTGTTGCTACATTAATCTGTTTAGGTTGCGCTTTTGCCAAGGCAATCAGCTCGGGTAGTGTTTTGACGGGCAGCGAAGGGTGCACCACCACGATTAATGACAACTGAGTCACTAGGCTGATCGGTGCAAAATCTTTGTTCGTATCATAGGGTAGGTTGGCGAACAAACCTGGATTCATGGTGTGAGCCGACGTGATGGTGCCGGTGACCAGCAGGGTATAGCCATCAGGTGGGCTTTTTGCGACAGACTGACTACCGATGATGGTGCTGGCGCCCGGGCGGTTTTCAACGATCACCTGTTGCCCAAGTTGCTCAGAGAGTTTTTTTGAAATCACGCGCGCGGTGATATCAACATTACCGCCCGCCGTATAGGGCACCACGATTTTGATGGGGCGTGTTGGATAATCGGCTTGTGCGCTTGCGGGTGAGATCGTGCTGAGGGATCCGATGACTCCTGCAATAAAAAGTAAAGAGCAGCGATTCAAGGCGTGCTGCGTCATCATTTTTTGAATGAGTCGGTTCATGTTGTCACCCCTAATTGTTAGAGAATACCCAGCTCCGCACGTACAAGTTGTGCGCCTTGGCTTAGTGCACACAGTTTTCCGAAAGCAACTTCGCGTGGTAGATATTTCATACCGCAATCGGGTGCGGGGATCAGTTGCTCTGCTTTGACGTATTTCAGCCCAGCGCGAATGCGACTCGCCACTTGCTCGGCGGTTTCGATTTGCTGATTACCCAGATCCAACACGCCCAACATAATTTTTTTACCAGCCAAATCAGCCAACACGCCAAGGTCAAGTTTGGGTTGTGCGGCTTCAATTGAAATTTGAGTGGCAATCGAATCGCCTAGCCCGGGTAAAAATGAATAGCCCGTCGGCTTTTGCCCTTTGACAACGGCGGCATAGCCAAAGCACAGGTGCACAACCGTGGGTACGCTGATACCTTGCAAGGCACGGTTAATCGCTTTGACGGCATAACGTTTTGCGGCGTCTGGGTCGTGCCGTAACCAGGGTTCGTCAAGTTGAATAAAGTCTGCGCCGGCGGCTTGCAAGGCAAGTGCTTCAGCGTTTACGGCAGCAGCAAAGTCCATGACCATTGCTTCTTCGTCGTGGTAGTACTCATCTTTTGCTTGTTGACCCATAGTGAACGGGCCAGGCAGAGTAACTTTCGTTAAGCGCTCGGTGTTCTTTTTTAAAAACTTAAAGTCATCAACTTCAACAGAATGTGCACGTTCGATTTTTCCAACGACGCGTGGGATCGAGGTTTCCAGTCCGTTGCTTGAACGAATGACCGCAGGGTTTTGATCGTCGACACCATCCAACGAATTCGCAAAACGATTCGAATAGCTTTCGCGTCTGATCTCGCCATCGGTGATGATGTCGATGCCAGCGCGCTCCATGTCACGAATCGCTAACAAGGTTGCATCATCTTGCGCGCTCTGCAGTTGCTCGGGCGCGATCCGCCAAAGTTCTCGTAAGCGCGTGCGTGGGACGCCCTGGGCTAACAGTGCATGGTCAACTAACCATGCAGGCTGCGGATAACTGCCCACAACGGTAGTGGGCAGAATTTTAGAAGTTGAGTTGGTGGCCATGCTTTAGTTTGCTGTTGCGCCTGAATCTTTAACGATCTTGGTCCACTTAGCGAGTTCAGTGATGGTGTAGGCGTTGAAGTCTTTTGTGTTCATTGGGGTAATGATCAGCCCAAGTTCAATAAAACGTTTTTGAGTCGCCGGATCCGCCAAAATAGTTGTGGTGGCCTGATAGAGTTTGTCGATCACGTTCTGGGGTAGACCGGCAGGGCCAGCCAAACCCCACCAGGGCAACAGGTCATATCCTTTAACCGTATCGCTGATGGGCGGCACTTCAGGCGCGATCGGGCTGCGTGTGGTGGTGGCAATGCCCAGTGCCCGTAAGCGGCCAGATTGCACATGCGGATAAATGACGGGCACATGATAAAACGCCATCGAGACTTCACCCGCGAATAAATCGCTGAAGCCCTGCGTAATGTTTTTATAAGGAATGTGGCGGATATCGATGTCCGCCAGGGTCTTCAGTAATTCGCCCGCCATGTGTGGCGAGGTGCCCGAGCCGGCAGAAATATAGGTTAATGCGCCTGGATTCGCTTTTGCATAGGCAATCAACTCGGCCATGTTGTTGGCGGGGATCTTAGGATTGATGGCCAACATATTTGGGGCGGCCACCATCAAGGCGATATGGGTGAAGTCTTTAATGGGGTCAAAAGGAATGTTGGGATACAGAGCCGGATTTGTGGCGTGTGTTGCGCTGGTTGAAAAGGTTAGCGTGTAGCCATCGGGTGCAGCCTTAGCGGCGATGTCAGCCGAGATGTTGCCACCGGCGCCTGTTTTGTTATCGACAACAATGTTTTGGCCTAATAGATCACCCAATTTTTGAGCGTAAAGCCGAGCGATCACATCGGTGGTCGTGCCAGCCGAGTAGGGAACCAAAAAGCGAATCGACCGATTGGGATAGTCTTGCGACTGTGCCGAGACCGTCGACAGGATGCTGATTAGCGCTATGGCTAAGACACTCGCGAATTTGGTCACTGTTGAAACTGAAAAGTGCAACATGGAGGCTCCTTAGGGCGATTTCTTTTTAAGTTTTTGATGCCGAGTCTTGATTACCACGAGTTTAAAGCCCAAATCGGGGGTGTGGGCGGTTTTCTTTGCCTTTAGATCATCAATATGGGGCCTGCACATGAAACCTCCAGATACAAATGTTGCTCTTAGAAACTGTCAATTAGTTAGATTTTTCGCTATCGTAACGTTTTGGTGTTTAAGCGGAAAAGAAAGGCAAAATGAAAGTCATAAAAAAACTGCATGTGTATGGCGAGTATTTGGATGGCCAGTGGTCACTCATGTGTTTAGACTTTTCATTAGCCGTGCAGTCTGAGACCCTATCCTGCGCTCAAACTAAGCTGTCACAGCAAATCGAAATGTACATTAAAGATGTGCAAGAGCAAGATAGCGCCTTTGAGTCACAGTTATTAAGCAGAAAAGCTCCGTCCGTTTATTGGCTTAAGTTCTATTTATTTTTGATCATTCAGGCCTTGACACACCAGGTGAAACGTCATTTTGCAGAAAGCAGGTCGCTTCCTAATCTGCCTTGCGCAATATGAGCCGGGTTTATAAGCCCTTAACCTGCAAAGACGTAAAGAAAATCCTAAAAAATCTTGGTTTTTTATATCGAAACCAAGTAGGCTCTCACGAAAATTGGGTGCGCTACACACCCCCACCGTTTTGCAAGGTTACGGTCGATTGTCCGAAAGCACCATTTAGCCAAATGTTAACTAGCGCAATGGCTAGGCAGGCTGGGGTGTCAAGAGCTGAGTTCTATCGCAGTCTTCACTGAGCGCGTTATTGGGCTAGCCCCTAGCCTCTACCCCTAACCCGTTTAACCAACGCCTCAGTAAAGGCGATCGTCGTCGCCTTGCCGCCTAGGTCAGTTGTTTTGATGTTGTCTTGATTCAGTGTCAGATCAATCGCGTTGCGCAATCGATTGGCAAGGTCAGAATGTCCGACATGATCGAGCATCAGGCCTGAGGCGAGTAACAGTGAAATTGGATTGGCAATCCCTTTGCCGGCAATGTCTGGAGCCGAGCCATGCACTGCTTCAAAAATCGCAACGTCTTTGCCAATGTTTGCACCAGGCGCTAAGCCTAGGCCGCCGACCAAGCCGGCCAATTCATCCGACAAAATATCCCCGAACAAATTCGTGCACAACAGCATGTCGAACTGCCAGGGGTTGAGCACCAGTTGCATCGCACAGGCGTCAACAATGCGATCGTCTACCGCCACACGGCCTTCGTACTCACGTGCAACGTTGCGCGCTTCTTCTAAAAATAAGCCTGTTAACACTTTAAGCACATTGGCCTTGTGCACGAGGGTGATTTTTTTACGGCCGTGCTTCACCGCATATTCAAACGCATAACGTGCAATGCGGTTCACACCGGCGCGTGTGTTGGCGCCTGAAGAAAGAGCCACCGCGCGCGGGTCATCGCCCACCGCCAGATAGTGTTCGTGCGCCACATAAAAACCTTCAAGGTTTTCGCGAATTAACACGATATCAATTTTGTCAAAGCGCCCGGGCACAATTGTCAGTGCAGGACGTACATTGGCGTACAAACCAAAGGTTTCGCGCAACCGAACGTTGGCTGAACGAAAGCCCTCGCCAATTGGGGTTGAGAGTGGGCCTTTCAGTGCCAAGCCATTTTTACGAATGCTCTCTAACAGTGCCGGCGGCATCGGGTCGCCACAAGCGTTAAACGCGGCCATCCCAGCGAGTTGGGTCTCCCACTTAAATGGGGCACCTAAGGCCTCAAGCACGGCAACGGTGGCTTTGACAACCTCAGGGCCAATGCCATCGCCTGGAATGAGGGTGGTTGGGATGGGGTTAAGTGCGGTCATCAGAGAGGCCTTGTCGCAAATGCCAAAAACTCAGTTT
>CAIYCP010000452.1 GCA_903924715.1 uncultured beta proteobacterium | reverse complement strand
ATCAAGGCCACGATTGTGACGCCGGGTCTGGATATGTCGGGCAGCTTCGGTGAAACCGGAATCCCGGCCGCGTTGGTCTCGAAGTTTTTGACTGAGCACGGGGTCGTCGTTGAAAAAACGGGTCTGTATTCATTTTTTATTATGTTTACGATCGGCATCACAAAAGGTCGCTGGAACACGCTGCTGACCGCGTTACAGCAATTTAAAGATGACTATGATCGTAATCAGCCGATGTGGCGAATTTTGCCGGACTATTGCAAAGGCCATCGTCAGTATGAGCGTCTGGGTTTGCGCGATCTGTGCCAACAGATTCACGCTGAATACCGCAAGCACGATGTTGCACGCTTAACGACTGAGATGTACTTGAGTGATATGGTGCCTGCGCTGAAGCCTTCTGATGCCTTTGCTCAAATGGCACACCGCGAGGTTGAGCGTGTATCGATTGATCAGCTTGAGGGCCGTGTGACCGGGGTGTTATTGACGCCGTACCCACCTGGTATCCCGTTGTTGATTCCTGGTGAGCGCTTTAATAAAACAATTGTGCAGTATCTGCAGTTTGCCCGTTCGTTTAATGAAAAGTTTCCTGGTTTCGAAACATACATTCACGGCTTGGCCGAAGAGATCTTGCCAAACGGCGATAAACGGTATTACGTCGATTGTTTGCTCGAGCAGTAATGGCGCGGTCGTATGCAACGCTTTGATGTTGCGGTGATCGGTGCCGGCGCCGCCGGCATGATGTGTGCGGCGGTGGCGGCGCAGCGCGGACGTCGGGTGGTTTTGCTTGACCATGCCACGCTTTTAGCCGAAAAAATTCGAATTTCAGGTGGTGGTCGGTGCAACTTCACCAATCGCCGGGTAGAGCCTGAGCACTTTATCTCGGGCAACCCCCATTTCTGTAAATCAGCGCTTGCAGGATATTCGCCGCAGGATTTTATTGCGCTGATGGATCGTTATGGCATTACCTGGCATGAAAAGCACCGTGGCCAATTATTTTGTGACCGTAGCAGCGAAGATGTGATCGAGTTGTTGCGTGCTGAGTGCCAGCTAGGCGACGTTCATTGGCGCATGCCTTGTACCGTTCAACAAATTACGCGTCTCGAGACAAGCGTTGATGCAGGCTACGAGCTTGCGACGTCGCAGGGTTTGATACAGGCTGAAAAACTTGTGATTGCAACGGGTGGCTTGGCAATTCCTCAGCTCGGGGCGACCGATTTCGGTTTGAAGATCGCTCGCCAGTTTGGTTTGAAAGTTGTTGAGCCTCGTCCGGCACTGGTTCCGCTGACCTTTGATGCGGTGCAATGGGCCGAGTTTGGCGAATTGGCGGGCTTAGCGCTTGAGGCCAAGATCTCGACGGGGACTGGTCGCAAGCAGCAAATTTTTCTTGAAGATGTCCTGTTCACGCACCGTGGCTTGTCTGGGCCCGGAATCTTGCAGATCTCGAGTTACTGGCAACCTGGTGAGGCGATTGCCCTGGACTTAGCGCCTGGCCAAGAAATGGAAGCCATGTTGCTTGAGGCGAAGTCTGGCGGGCGTCAACAGCTTGGTAATTTGTTGTCAGGGCTTTGGCCTAAGCGCTTGGCTGAAAAATGGCTGGGTGAGCAGGCGGCGGTACGCATTGCCGATGCGCCCGACCGGTTGTTGCGCGAGCTTGCTGCGCGTATTCAGGCTTGGTCCTTGGTGCCCGATGGCACTGCTGGTTATAAAAAGGCTGAGGTGATGCGCGGGGGCGTCGACACGAAAGGGCTTGATCAACGCAGCATGCAGGCGCGGGCAGTTCCCGGACTTCATTTTATTGGTGAGGTGGTTGATGTGACGGGCTGGCTGGGGGGATACAACTTTCAATGGGCCTGGGCTTCGGCGGTTGCTTGCGGGCGTAGCCTCTAAAAATCACTTTCCCCATTAATTAAATCGTCGTTTGGGTTGTCTAAGCCCGTTATTTCGCGTTACGATGAGTGCGCTGTGAACGCAGTTTGCGGGAGAGTGCATCGGGTAGCCTACGGGGTGCCCTAGTTTGCCGCCGAAGGCGCAATTCGCCCAGAATCGCTCAGGCTTCCCATACCGCAATTTGCAATGTTGCATGCTTAATCGGCGTGCAGCAACACAACACTCTGGAGAGACCCGCGGCCGCGTTGGCCAACACGGGCGCCGAAGGTGCACACCCGCTTGTTTGCGGGGCAACTCTCAGGCAAAAGGACAGAGGGGCGACCGCTGGTTCAGGTACCCGTTGTGGGTGCAAGAACTGCTCGTCCCTTGATCGTTCTGGAGCCCTTCCATGTCTGCAGCGTTAAAACGTACTCCCCTTGTCGAGGCTCATGTCGCGGCCGGTGCACGTATGGTCGATTTCGGTGGCTGGGAGATGCCTGTGAATTATGGCTCTCAAATCGAAGAGCACCATGCGGTTCGCCGTGACGCCGGAATCTTCGACGTCTCGCATATGCTCAATGTCGATGTGGTTGGCGCAGATGCGACGGCCTTTCTGCGCAAACTGGTTGCCAATGATGTGGCAAAACTGACGCAAGCGGGCAAGGCGCTGTACTCCTGTATGTTGAACCCTCAAGGGGGTGTCATCGATGACTTGATCATTTATTTTTTCACGGCAACCCAGTGGCGCTTAGTCGTCAACGCCGGTACGGCTGACAAAGATATTGCCTGGATGCAGCGCGTTGCAGCAGCGGGCAAATTTCAAGTGATCATTACCCCTCGCCGTGATTTGGCGATGGTGGCTGTGCAAGGCCCGCAGGCTCGCGCAAAAGTGTGGGCGGCGCGCCCAGCTTGGCAGGCCGCCTCGCAAAATCTAGGCGTCTTCTCTGCGGCCGTGTTTGTTGGCGATGTCATGGTGGCTCGCACGGGGTACACCGGCGAAGACGGCTTTGAGATCGTCTTGCCGGCGACCGAGGTTGTCCAGCTCTGGAACGATCTGATCGCGCAGGCGGTGCACCCGTGCGGTTTGGGTGCGCGCGACACCCTTCGCCTAGAGGCCGGAATGAATTTGTATGGTCAGGATATGGATGAATTAATTCATCCTAATCAAGCAGGCCTGACCTGGACGGTATCGCTCAAAGATCCAGAGCGCCGCTTTATTGGTCGCGACGCGATTGAGCAGTTTCCAGACGCTAAAACGTTTGTTGGCCTGAAGCTACTAGACCGTGGCGTCATGCGCGCACATATGGCAGTGCGCACCGATGATGGTCTGGGAGAGGTGACCAGTGGCACGATGTCACCCACCCTTGGCGTATCAATTGGCTTTGCGCGTTTGCCTTTGGGAGTGACCGTCGGCGATCAAGTTGAGATCGACATTCGCGGCAAATGGGTGCCTGCCGAAGTGTGCAAGCTTCCGTTCGTACGTAACGGCGTGCCGGTTGTGCACACTGCTTGATTCCAGCACGATTTTATTTTTTGTACTTTATTTTTTGACCTAATCGAATCCGCAAAATTTCAGGAGACTTGCATGAGCATTCCTAATGATCGTAAATACGCACCGACGCACGAGTGGATTAAGGCTGAGGGTGATGTCATGGTGGTAGGCATTACGGGCCCAGCGCAAGAACAACTCGGCGACTTGGTCTTTGTGGGTGATGTCAAAGTGGGCGCCAAACTCGCTGCGGGTGCAACAGCCGGAGTGGTTGAATCGGTGAAGGCGGCTTCTGATATCTATGCGCCGGTCGCGGGTGAAATCGTTGGTTTTAACGAAGCTTTGAACGATGCACCAGAGTCAATCAATGCGGCGCCGTAT
>CAIYCP010000451.1 GCA_903924715.1 uncultured beta proteobacterium | reverse complement strand
CATGACCAGACGATCGCACCAAGAGTTTCGGTGTAACGCAGCAAAGATACCTGCCGGTATACCAATTAACAGATTCATCGCAAACGCAGGTAAAGCGAGGGCGAGTGTCGCTGGAATCGCTTCTAGTACGAGCCCCATTGCAGGGCTTGCGTCGCGCATCGAAACACCAAAGTTACCTTGAACAATATTTAGCAAGTAACCCCAAAATTGCTGCCAAAGCGGCGCATCAAGACCCCAGCTTTTACGAAAAGCAGCAATGGCTTCGGGTGGAGCATCGGCCGATAAAATCATCATCGCGGGATCACCCGACAGTCGCAATATTGTGAAGGCGAAACCCACCACCAAGAAAATGGTCAGCAAGGCACGCAAACTGCGGGACAGCATGTATCGACCCATTTTTAGTCGCTCGTCCCATGACGAATGTTGGTGTGTAGGTGGCAACTCACTGTATGTGATTCACCAATACGAGTCGTAACGGGTGCACTTGTTTTGCAATGCGCGGTCGCAAGTGAGCAACGCGGATGAAAGCTACAACCGGTTGGTATATTGACCGGATTTGGAGGTTCGCCCTTTAGGACAATGCGCCCAGAGTTTGCGAGTGCGTGCTTCGCTCCGGGAGTCGAGATGGCTGAAATTAGGGCTTGTGTATATGGGTGTGCCGGATGAGTGAGCACTTCTTTCGCAGAGCCTTGTTCGATGATCCGACCGAGATACATCACGGCAACCTCGTCGCAGATATGACGAACGACACGCAGATCATGACTAATAAACAGCATCGTCAGATTCATCTGCTGACGTAAATCGTCAAGCAGATTGATCACCTGTGCCTGCACTGAAACGTCAAGCGCAGAAATGGGCTCATCGCAGACCAGCAAGCTCGGCTTAAGCACGAGGGCGCGGGCTAAGACGACGCGCTGACGTTGTCCGCCCGAGAGTTCGTGTGGGTAGCGCTGAAACAAGTTATCGGTCAGGCCAACGGCGCGCATCATATTCTGTGCCGTAAGGGTTGGGTGGATCTCAGACTGCTTGTCGTGTATCTCTAAGGGCTCAGTGACTTGTTCAAGAGCCGTCAGGCGTCTATCGAGTGCGCCAAGTGGGTCTTGATATACCATTTGCATATGTCGGCGAGCAGCCCGCCATGCTTGATTGCGTTTTGCGGTGACCGGCTTGCCGTCAAACTCGACGGTGCCGGCTGTGGCTGGGATCAGGCCAAGCACCAACTTGGCCATCGTTGATTTTCCGCAGCCTGACTCACCGACGAGCCCTAGCGTTTTTCCTCGTTGCACACTTAACGTTACCCCGTTAACCGCGCGCAAAACACTCTTGCCCGCCAACCACTCATTCTTTCCCTCGACAGAGTAATGGCGATGTAAATCCTCAACGTTCAAAAGTGCCGTCATGCTGCTAGTTTTCTAGTGCAGGCGAGTTGATGTCCGACAGCAATGGTCTTTAAGGCTGGGGACCTTTCGCGACAATTCTCTTGAGCAAAATCGCAACGTGCCTCAAAACTACACCCTTGTATCAGCTGACCAACCTGTGGGATGCTGCCTCGTATGGTCGTCAGGCGATGAACCTCAACATTCAGTGCAGGCATTGCAGCTAAAAGTCCTAGGCTGTAGGGGTGTTGTGCCTCGGTGAATAGAGTCTGACTTGGTGCGCTTTCGACAATTGCCCCCGCGTACATGACGAGTACGCGATCGCTAATCTCTGAGATCACACCAAGGTCGTGCGAGATTGTTACAAGCGCCATTCCGGTTTCTCGGCGGATTGTATCGAGCAACAGTAGAATTTGAGCTTGCACCGTAGCGTCTAAGGCGGTGGTGGGCTCGTCTGCGATGAGCAAATCGGGTTGTCCAGCTAATGCCATTGCAATCATGACGCGTTGATTCATGCCCCCCGACAGTTCGTGGGGGTAGGCGTTCATTCGTCTTTTAGCGTCGGGGATCTCAACATGATCCAGCAGCGCAAGTACCTCTGCGTTTGCCTGCGCCCCTCGCAAGCCGCGATGGAGACTCAAGCTTTCTGCAATTTGTGCGCCAATGCGCTGGGCTGGATTCAGAGATGAGCTAGGATCTTGAAAAATCATCGCGATCTTGCGGCCGCGAATCTGCGACAGCTCAGTATCCGATAACCCGAGCAGCTCGCGCCCTTGAAATTTCACTGAGCCTGTTACGTGGGTATGCTTGCCCAGTAAGCCAAGTACGCCCAGCCAGGTGATACTTTTGCCGCATCCAGATTCGCCGACCAGACCAATTGATTCGCCTGCTGCGATATTCAGATCAACGCCGTGCAACACTTCTGACGTGTGCCCGCGCTGATCAAACGCGATCCGCAGCTCGCTCATGTTGAGAAGCGGATTAGAAGCAAAAGCAGTCGAGGTCATTATTTTGGAGGCGTGAGATTTGTGGCGCGAAAATCCATGACGAATGTCTTGGAGGGCTTCCAGACAAAGTCTTTACGCTTGGCATAAAACACAGCGCTTTGGTGCAAGACTGTGTAGGCAGGATCCTCGCGTTCAGCAATTTCTAGCATTCGCTTAAAGGTGCGTTGCCGCTCTGCGGGATCAACCGACGTCTCGAGCGTGTCAGACAATTTATTGAACTCAACGTTCGTCCATTCACCGGTTTGTTGTTGCTGACCATTGGGGCCATGTTGGTTCACGAGTGAACTCACCGGATCACTAAAGGGCGCCGAATTTGACCAACCACGGACTCCACGTGTTGGCCCTTTTTCAAAAATTTGTGCCCAGTTTTCTTTCATTGACATCTGTACGTTCAAACCGGCAGAGCGCCACATCTCGAGCATGATCTGGTCGGTTTGTGTCTGGTTGGTGTAGTAATTATTCAAGCCTCTAAAGTGAATCACTTCACCGTTATAACCAGCCTCGGCTAATAGTTTTTTTGCAAGCGCCACATCATACTTTGGGACCGTCCAGCCCTTCACAAACATATCGCCATAGAACTCGAATTGCAGGCCCGCAGGCACGCGCGTCTGGCCGCCCCAGATTGCTTCGACGATGGCATCGCGATCAATTGCGTGTGTCATGGCTTGTCGTATCTTTGGATTTGCAAGCACAGGATGGTTCTTGTCGAACGTAATCAGGCGGTGATTTAAAACAGGCCCACCAACCACCTCGAGCTTGCTGTTGCCTTGTATGGTTTTGAATTGATCGGGTGGGATATCAGTAATAAAGTCATACTGACCAGACAATAGGCCGTTGATGCGCGAAGACACCTCAGGCACGACCATGTAGCGGATTTCTTTGACCAGAGGCTTTCCGCCAAAATAGTCATCGTGTGCAGTCAAGACCAGATACTGATCCATTTTCATTTCTTTTACTTTGTATGGGCCCGCGCTCACTGGTGACTGAGCCCAGCTACCCCAGTCTTTTGACGCCATATAAGCTTTCTTTGAAACCACCTCAGAGCCTAAACGCGCAACTCGCCCTTCTAGGGTGAGGTCTGGTACTGCGTTTATCAGACGCACCGTGTAACGATCTACGATTTCGACACTTTGCAAAGAGGGCCACAAATTACGCGCGATGGCTGTAATCTCAGGTGGAGGCGAATCCATGCTGCCCGGCGTAGCACTTGTTGTCTTGCGGCCGATATCGACGGCAATCGTTTTGCTGTCTTGGTTTGGTTGACGGGGCGTTGACGATCCAAACATTCGCTCTGCGCCAAAACTAAAGGCAACGTCTTCAGCGGTAACCTCGTCACCGTTGTGAAACTTCACGCCCGGGCGCAACTTAAATTCGACGGTCTTGGCGTCAATGCGTTTCCACGATTCGGCAAGTGAAGGCTGTGGCGACAGGTCTCCCACGGTATCTAACTGGATCAGTCCGGCATAAATCATCGGTAACATGCGCGTGCCTACGTTGCTTTGCTCGCGTAAGGGATCCAGGGCACCGCTCGTCAGTAACTGTTGTACGGCGACGCGCACGATGGGGCGTGCATCTGTGGGTTGTGCGAAGGCACTGGGTAACGTTAAGACACTTAGCCCTAGAACCGTTAGTTTCATGAACCAACGTTTAGATTGAAGCAGCTGCATGTGAATCCTGTTTGAATATCAAGTTAAAGTGCGACGCTATGCATAATGTTCAAAAAATGAGGTAGTGGTGGAGTCACCGCCTCTGGTAATTTGGCCAAATCGTCATACCGCCGCAGCCTAACCGCTTCGTGTGAAAACGACTGCGCCTCAAACTCAGCGGCTTGTGGCGGGGTGTATACACCGCCTTGTACGATCAAGCTGTGTTTAGACGCTGTCGAAAGGGTGTTCCAGTACGACTGATCGGTTGCACACAGGTAGCGCTTAGCGTCAACATGTAAACGAATTGGCTCAAGCACAGCGCTTGGGAACAAACCGCGCAAGAATGGTAAGGCAACATATTGATGCAAGTCGTCGCCGTTTTCATTGGCTGCGGATGCATCAATACGCCCAGTCTTAGCCAGTAAGTGTCCGATGTCGTGCAAGAGGGCGGCGGTAATCGTATAGGGTGTCTCTCCGGCTTGCTCGGCAAGTGACGCACATTGCAATGCATGTTGCAGCTGACTGACTGCTTCGCCACCGTACTGATTTTCACCTTCAACGGTCAGCAGTTGCGTGACGTCACTTAAACTCAAAGCCATATCAAACCTTTTTTAAACAAGTGCCCGGCGGATTCGCGCGGACAGCAAATCGATACACGTTACCGTCGCGATGATGATTAGCATGACTGCGCAGGTCTCTGCGTATTGAAAGCCACGGAT
>CAIYCP010000450.1 GCA_903924715.1 uncultured beta proteobacterium | reverse complement strand
TGATCGCTCGCAGGTTTCCGAATCCCCTCAAGCACGACGCGAATCACGTTATCTGGTTGCGCACTATGCATGCCCGTGCTGAGCACCAAAGGGATATTGACGCCGATCAAACGCGGGCCGTCGCCATCGTGATGACAGGCCGCACAGGCTGCCTGAAACATCCGCTGCGCCGAGCCCTGCAATAGCGGCTCACGGGCGGCTGCCTGAGTGACGTAGGCTTTCGCGATTACCGAGGCGCTGTCTGGCGCGTCGGCTGAGCCCACCGACTCTTGAAACGAGGCCAGATAGTTTGCCATCGCAGCAATATCAGCATCTGGCACTTGAGCTAGTTGCCTGACAACCGGCGCCATCGGACCTGAAGCACTGCCGTGTTCAGCGCTATGGCCGTGACGCAGATAGTTATAAAACGCAGACTCGGTCCACGGTACTGGGCTTAAAGAGCGCGCATTGAGTGCCGGCGCTTCCCAACCGTCGATCGTCGCCCCGCTCAAGTACGCCAAACCCGTGCGCTCAGCGCCTAACGAATCGCGCGACGTATGACAGGCCGAGCAGTGCCCCAGGCCGTTTACCAGATAATTACCACGCTCCCAAAGCGGCGAACGATCAGGCTCGGCTTGTCGTTGAGCAACAGGTTGAGGCGTCAGATACAGCGCGTTCCAAAAAGCCATCAGCGGGCGCACATTAAATGGAAAAGCAAGCTTGGTTTGCGGACTGGCTTGCCGCACTGGTTCTTGCGACATCAACCAACCGTACAAGGCGTTGAGATCTTCATCGTTGATGCGCGCAAACGAGGTGTAGGGAAACGCGGGATACAAATGCTGGCCATCCCGTGAAATACCTTCGCGCATCGCTCGATTAAAAGCCTGTTGCGACCACAAGCCGATCCCGGTTTGTAGATCGGGGGTAATGTTCGTGCTGTAGACCGTACCGAAAGGGGTGTGAATGCCCAGCCCACCCGCATTCGGTTTGCCCTGAGCGCTGGTGTGGCAGGTCACGCAATTGCCCAACGCCACAAGTTCTCGGCCACGCTCAAGCGTCGCTTGCGAGTAGAGCGTAGAAACGGGTTGCGTCAAAGGCGCAATCAATGCGCGATTTCCTAAAACAGACCCAGCGATACCAACAATCGTTGTCGCCACCGCAGCCGTCAGCGCCCCCGCACGCAACCACCATGCACGCGGCTTAGGCCAGCTTGCCTGCGGGTGATCTGTTGCTTGAGCAGCTGGATTGGGAAGTGGTTGAAGGGAAGGCCCCGCTGCCTGGTCACCCGTGTACATCAACGGATTGAGCGCGGCACGCACGACCTCAGCCGTAAACGGCGGTTGCCGAAAACGTACGCCCGTTGCATCAAAAATAGCATTGGCAATCGCGGCCGTGCCGGGCACTGAGGCCGACTCGCCCGCCCCAAGTGCCGGCTCGTTGGGGCGCGGCATCTGCATCACCTCAATGACAGGCACCTGCCTGAAGTTCAGAATCGGATACGAACCCCATTCGCGACTGGCAACGGTGTGCTTGTGCGGTTCAAGTGGAACCTGCTCAATCATCGCACGGCTTGTTGTTTGCACGACGTTGCCATGGATCTGGTGCTCAACGCCAGCTGGGTTAATGGTCAAGCCCGCATCGTGGCCCACCACTACGCGTTTGACATGCACTTCTCCGGTTCGCTGATTGACCTCCACGTCAGCAATCCAAGCTGCCCACGCCGCACCAAAACCCGGCCATTTACTATGGACGTAGCGCGCCCAGGCAATACCTTGTCCATGCAAAATATCGCCATCCGCGCCCTGCTGCTGAGGTTGATCGTGTACTTTCCAACCCGCTTTGTCAGCAGTCGCTTGCAATAACTCACGCGCACGCGGGTCATCCAGATAGCGCAGCCTGAAATCCAGCGGATCGGCCCCCGCAGCCGTGGCGAGCTCATCGATATAGGATTCGTGCGCAAATGAGTTGGGCATCGCGGACACACCGCGCAACCACGATGCGCGCAAAATCGGCGGCATATCATTCACGGTCACCCGCAAATTTTGTAACGTATACGGCGGGCGGGCGGTACGATCGCCCATCTCGTAAGCTTGTGCGTTGGGTTCGATCGTGCGAGTGAGTAAAAGGGCTAAGGTTGGCGCCCCGTTTGACGGGTACGACGTCGAAAAATCATAGGCGGCGATTGAACTATCCTCACGCAAACCGCCTCGCACCTCCATCCATTGGGCCGCACCTTTAGGCTCCCACAGATTTTCTTGCTCGCGAGTCAATTGCACTCGAACAGGTGCGCCCACTGCGCGCGAAAGCAACACCGCGTCGGCTGCCACATCATCTGCGCCATTGCGACCATAGCAGCCCGAGGCTTCCATGCGCACGATCTCGATGGCGGTGTCTTGCAGCGCGGTCAGACGCGCTAAGTCAGCACGCAATACGTGCGGGTTTTGCGTGCCCGCCCAAACGGTGAGCGAAAAAGGATCTGCGGCGTCTGCTTTGAAATGTGCGACAGCGCATGACGGACCGATCGAGGCGTGCATCTGGTATGGCCAAATATAGGTGCGTGGCATCGACTGTGCCGCCTGAGCAATCGCTTGATCCACATCTCCTTCATCCACCAATTGCCGAGGCGTCGCCGGATTTGCGCGCAGTGCTTGCTCAATATCAGAGGTATCCGGTAAACCTGCCCAAGGTTTCCAAGTCACACGCAACGTGTTCGCGGCCAATTCAGCGAACTCTTCGCGCTCTGCCACGATCCCAACAAAATCCCTAATCACCACGACCGCGCGAATACCCGGGATATGCGCGATGCTTGCTTCGTCAACCGACTCAAGCAAGTTACCAATAAAATCACCATGGTCCGCACCCGCATAGGGTGGACGAATCACCCGACCATGCAGCATGCCGGGCAAGCGCATATCGTGCACAAAAACTAACTCGCCCGTTGCCTTGGCTGGAATATCAACGCGCGGCGTTGACTGACCCACTACGCGATATGTCGCGGGGTCTTTAGTTGAGGTTGTCAGATCAAGCTCAAGATGTATGCGCTGAGCAGCGACCAACTGGGCATAACTCACCGAGGTCGCAGTCGTGGCATCCAATCCGCTCGCCGACACCACCCCGGCATTGATCGTGAGTTGCCCACGCGGCACCCCCAAGCGCGCCGCTGCCAACTCAAGTAAATACTTTCTTGCCTGCGCAGCAGCTGCCCTCAGTGGGGCCGCATGAATCTGTATTGAACCGCTTGCAATGGTAGGACCTTGATTTGGCGCGATGCCAGTATCGCCCAAAATCACCTCAACCTGCTCAACCGCAACATCAAGCTCTTCAGCCACAATTTGTGCAAATGCGGTTTGTATACCGGTACCGAGATCAACGTGACCATGCAAGGCAATCACTGTGCCGTCTTGCCAAATCGACAATAGAATTTCAACGCCTTCCGCGGGGTTAGCAGGCACGGCGACCGGCTGACCGGGGGTGGGCGGATTTGCAGGCGGCGGGTCGCGAACCACCAGCAACACACCCGTTGCATTTAAAAAGTCTGTGCGCGTGCGCAGAAGCTTAGCGCTTGTCATGACTTGACCGGTGGAACGCCCGCATCAACACTGCAGCACGTTTGACTGCACGAATGATCTCAATGTGCGTTCCACAACGACAAAAATTACCCGATAAGGCATGACGAATTTCACTTTCGGTCGGATCCGGGTTCTGCGTTAGCAACGAGACGGTCATGAGGATCATGCCATTTAAACAATAACCGCACTGAGCGGCCTGCTCTTCGATAAAGGCCTGCTGAACAGGGTGCAGTTGATCGCGCGTACCCAAGCCCTCTAGGGTGGTGATGGCACGCCCTTGCACGCCGTGGGCAGGCACCACGCAGGCGCGGGCTGCGACGCCATCGATTAAAACAGTGCAGGCACCACACTGCCCTAACCCGCAACCGTATTTGGGGCCGTTCAACACAAGATCGTTGCGCAACACATGCATCAATGATGCCTCGGTCGCCACTGATAGATTGCACGATTGACCATTGACGACCAATGCGCAAGCCTCTTGCGCATTTGGTTCACGATCAACTTGATGTCGATTCAACGCGCTCATCTTAGCCTTAGACGCTTAGGTATGTTTGTCGTACATGCTCATCCGCGTCGAGCTCAGCCATGGTGCCGCTGAAGCGAATTTGCCCTTTTTCAAGCACGTAGGCGCGATCACACACCAAACGTGCAAAGTGCAGATTTTGCTCTGAAAGCAAAATACTCACGCCCTGTTCTTTAAGCGCAAGAATCATCCGCACCATTTGTTCAACAATGACCGGCGCAACCCCCTCAGAGGGTTCATCGAGCAGCAGTAGATAAGGATTGCCCATTAAGCTGCGCGCAACGGTCAACATCTGTTGTTCGCCACCGCTCATTTGGCCGCCTGCGCGTCGAGGCATTTCACCTAAGTTAGGAAACAAGGTGA
>CAIYCP010000449.1 GCA_903924715.1 uncultured beta proteobacterium | reverse complement strand
GTGACACTGAGTACAGTTGTATTGTTGTGCGAGTGCAGGCCCTAATTTGATACTTTCAGCCGATGCTTTGTGCGTTGGTGCAGCGACTTTCTCTGAGGCAAAGTAGGCTGCCAAGTCGTTCATCTCTCGGTTTGTCAGATTTTCAGCCATCGGCGACATTTGAGGATTTTTACGATTGCCTTCTCGGTAATTGTAAAGTTGCATGCTGATCGCTTGAGCTGCGTTGCCAGAGATCGACGGTACGCCCGGAGTGATCGAGTTGCCACCCGGCCCATGGCAGGCCACACAGGTTTGGGAAATGGATTTGCCGGCCTCAATATCGGCGGCCGATACGGTGCTAGGGGAAACTAAAAAAGCCGCAGCGGCTAAAAGGCCTGCTGCGACTTGGTTCATGCGTGAAACGTGAAACATTATTTGCTGTAGCTCACTCGATAAATGACACCGTTGTAGTCATCTGAAAATAAGATGGCGCCATCAGGCATTTGTAAGATGTCGACAGGACGACCCCACATTGGAGGATCTGCTTTGTCGTCAGTTAAGAAGCCGCTGACAAAGGGTTCGTATTTAGCGACTTTGCCTTCGGCATCCAACACGACGCGCATGACGTCATAGCCACGTTTTTCAGTTTTGTTCCACGAACCATGGCGCGCCATTAGGATGTTGTTCTTGTATTCGGCGGGAAACATGCTGCCGGTGTAGAACTTCATGCCGAGCGGGGCGACGTGTGCACCTAACTTAAGCGCTGGAGGCGTGCTGTTTTTGCAAGTGTCGTAGTTGCCATAGATTGGATCAGGCAGATCACCCTGATGGCAGAACGGGAAGCCGAAATTCTCGCCCTCTTTGTTCAGCACGTTGAGTTCGTCGTTAGGAATGTCTTCACCCATCCAGTCACGCGCATGCTCTGTGAACCAGAGTTTTTTCGTGACAGGATGAAAATCCATACCAACGCTGTTGCGCACCCCTGTTGCCACGCGCTCTAGCTGACCCGTTGCTGGATCAACACGCAAAATCACAGCTTGGTTGTACAGCGGCATAGTGATGTTTTCGGGTGAGCCAATATTGAAATAAAGCTTACCGTCTGGGCCCATTGCCAAGTATTTCCAGTTATGGCCGGGGCCATTCGTGGGATCAAGACCATCGACAACTAGTTTGCCTGCACCGGGATTATCTAAATTGGCGTCAATATTGTCGAAGCGCGTAATCTTGGTGCGCTCGGCGACGTAGAGGGTGCCCTTTGAAAACACGATGCCATTCGGAGTATCTAAACCTTTAAGAATGGTTTTAACCGTGCGTTTTCCGTCTTTTTCAGTGATCGCGACAACGTTTTTGCCGACGCGATTGCCGACAAACACGGTGCCTTTATCGCTGATGGCCATTGAGCGTGCAGTGAGCACACCGTCAGCCCAGACTTCGACCTTGAAGCCAGGGGCGACTTTGAGCTTGGCCAACTGAATGTCTTTGGCTTCGGTGCCCGTCATGATGGGCGCGAAGGGATGTAGGGTGACAGGTTGCGTGGTGTTATCAATGCCTTGCTTCCACGCAGGCGGTGGTGCGGCCGCAGGCGCAGCTGGGGCTTGTGCAAAAGCGGGCATTGCAAAAGCGAATGCAAGTGCCGAGAGGGCCAATTTAAATTGCATTGAAGTCTCCTGAAATATTCTGTGTTGAGTTTGTTGATATTTTGAAGTTGCTTGATTTTATAGCACTAAATGCTTGTTCATGTTGGTAAAACATTAACTGTTATAGGTATTTCCGGTCTTTGCATTTATGATCAAATTCTTGGCCGTGCCCTACGTATCAATAAAGGTGTTTACCCTTAGGCTGCTAAGATAAGTTTTGCGGTTCCAGAGGAGATCCTGATGATCGTTACATCGCGTGTACTGTGTGCCTTTCTGGTAGTGAGCGCCTTGGGGTGGCCGCTTGCGCGGGCTCAGGGTGCCCCACAATCTTGGCCTACCAAGTCGCTTCGTATAGTGGTCGGTTTTCCTGCGGGTTCAGTGACTGACACGGTGGCGCGTTTAATCGCCGAACAATTAGCTAAATCGCTGGGCCAAGCAGTCGTGGTCGAAAACAAACCAGGTGCCAATGGAGCGATCGGCGTAGGCGAGGTTGCACGGGCGTTACCCGACGGCTATACCTTGCTCGTGACCAATTCAAGCAGCATCACCATCAATCCCCAGTTGTATAAACAGATTAATTACAAAGCCTCTGATTTTGCGCCAATTGTGATGGCAATTGAAGCGCCATTTATTTTGACGGTTAACCCCGCCTGGGCACAAAAAAATTCGGTGAACGACACAAAAGATTTGATTCGTTATGCACAACAGCATCCTGACAAACTCAGTTACGGCTCGGGTGGTCAGGGCAATATGGCGCACTTAAGTTTTGTATCGTTGAGTAATCGTGCCAATGTTAAGACGACACATGTCCCGTACAAAAGTGCGGCGCTGGCTGGACTGGCAGTGATCAGTGGCGAACTAGACGCGGTTTTTGATACGTTGAGTACTGTGCCAAACATTCAAGCCGGTAAGCTTAAGCCGTTAGCTGTTACCGCTGCGAAACGTATTGCTCAATTGCCAGATGTGCCGACCATGGCAGAGATAGGCTACAGCGACTTCGAAGTGATCTTTTGGATGGGCCTGCTAGCACCCGCAGGCACGCCACCGGCGCTTGTACAAAAAATTTACGAGGCGACGACCCCTATTTTGAATAACAGTAAAGCTGTTGCTGTATTAAAAAATAATGGAGAGCCAGTCATGCTAGACCCGGCACGCTTTGCCCAGCAGATTAATAAAGAGGTACCTGTCTGGGGCGACGTGATTCGTCGAGAGGCTTTAGTCAATGAATAAGTTTGTGATCGCGTTCGCTTTATCTTTTGTGACCTTTCACACACAGGCGCAAACCTTTGACGCTTGTGTGGCGAGCTTGCGTCAAAATGCGATCGCACAAGGAATCTCTCCAGGCACTCTTGATGCCGCGTTCAAAGACATCGAATCTGACGAGACTGTTTTAAAGTCTTACGACTATCAGCCAGAGTTTCGTACCCCGATCTGGGATTACCTAGCTGGCTTGGTGGATGATGAGCGTGTAGCAGATGGTCAGGCCAAGCTAAAAGAGTGGTCAAAGACGCTTGCTGAGGCCGAACAAAAATACGGCGTTGATCGCCACACGATTGTGGCCGTGTGGGGCGTTGAATCTAACTTCGGCCGCATTCAGGGCACGCGCGAATTGGTGCGCTCGTTAACGACGTTGGTGTGTGCAAACAAGCGTCAGGCGTTTTTTAAAGGCGAACTGCTTGCGACCTTAAAGATTGTGCAAAGCGGCGATATCCCGTTGCAAGGCCTGGTGGGATCGTGGGCGGGGGCTTTTGGTCAGACACAATTTATGCCGACAACGTATCAACGCATTGCAGTGGATTTTGATGGGGATGGCAAACGCGACATTGTAAATTCTGTGCCAGATGCTCTGGGGTCTACCGCAAATTATTTGAAACAGTCTGGTTGGATCAGTGGCGCGAACTGGGGCTACGAAGTGCAGTTGCCAGCCGGTTACGCGGGTGCCTCTGGCCGAACCGCGCGCCATCCGTTGTCGCACTTTACGAAGTTGGGCGTCAAACCGATCAAGTCGGGGCAAGCAGTTCCTGCAGAAACAACTCAGGCAGCTTTGCTTTTGCCTGCGGGTGCGAACGGGCCTGCGTTTATTGTTTTTCGAAACTTTGATGCGATCTATAGTTACAACGCGGCCGAGTCTTACGCCTTATCGATTGCCCATCTTGCGGATCGCTTACGCGGGGGCGGGCGCTTTGCTACACCATGGCCAACGGATGATGCAGGAATTAGCCGAGCAGAGCGTCGCGAAGTGCAGCAAAGGTTGGTGGATCGGGGCTATGACATTGGCGAAATTGATGGCATGATCGGCGCAAAAAGTCGTGCCGCGATTAACGAGTTTCAGACCGCTGCCGGGATGAAGGCGGATGGTCGAGCAGGGCAACGTTTATTGCAAGCGCTGCGTGCACCCAAAGCAAAATAGTGATCATGAAGACATCAGTGTAAATGGCTAAAAAAGTTCATGTTAGCGAAACGCCAGCGACCGCTTTCTTGAAGGCGCAGGGTGTGTCGTATACCGAACACCCTTATGAATATCTTGAGCATGGTGGCGCACAGCATAGCGCCCAAGTGTTGGGTTTTGATCCCTTTGCAGTTGTTAAAACCTTGATC
>CAIYCP010000448.1 GCA_903924715.1 uncultured beta proteobacterium | reverse complement strand
TGATCGTAAGACCTTTAGCCAAGGCTGGATCCACCAGGCGTTTCACCCGATCATCCATTTCACGCGCCGCTTTGTTCGTAAAAGTCAGCGCAACCACATTGCGAGCCTGATAGCCACAGTCGCGCAAAAGGTATGCAATCTTTTGTGTAATCACCCGCGTTTTACCTGAACCCGCTCCGGCCAAAACAAGACAAGGGCCGTCAAGATACAACACTGCTTCGCGTTGCGTCGGATTCAAACCATCTGTTGCAAAAGTTGCCATAGCGCTAGATCAAATTTCGAGTGGGTCAACCTCAAGCTGCCACCGCACTCGGCGCGCATCAAGCTGTTCAGGTAGTAACTTAAGCCAGTGTCGCAGTAAAGACTGCAGCGCTGGGCGGTTGGTTGATTCAAGCAATAACTGTGCCCTGCACATATTGTCAACGCGCACGATGCGCAGCGGCACCGGATCATACAGGGTGAGCACCTCTTGCGTCTGGTAATGCGCAGAGAGCTCGTTTGCAGACTCGCGCGCAGCCTGTAAGAAATCAAGCGCTACGTTTAAATCCTGCGCTTCTGCACTCAATAACGCCTGATACGAAAATGGCGGTAACGCGGCCGCCTGTCGCTCTAGAATTGAGTGACGTGCAAATCCTGCGTAATCGTGCTTGAGCAAAGCTTGATAGACCGCCTGCTCGGGATAACCCGTTTGTACGATGACCTCGCCGTGTCCGGTGTGTCGACCTGCACGCCCGGCCACCTGCATCAACTGCGCAAACAAGCGCTCAGGCGCTCGAAAATCTTGCGAAAACAACATCGCGTCCGCATTCAGAACACCCACTAAACCCAGATTTGCAAAATCATGTCCTTTTGCAACCATCTGAGTGCCAACCAGAATATCGACCTCACCTGCATGTACGCTGGCAAACAGCGCTTGTGCAGAGCCTTTTTTACGCGTGCTGTCGGCATCAATCCGAACAATACGCGCCTGCGGAAACAATTCTGCCAGATGCTCTTCGATGCGTTGAGTGCCTCGGCCCATCGGCTGCAAATCTTGATCACCACAATCTGGACAGCCCTTGGGCACCGATTGCACCAGCCCACAATGATGGCAATGTAATTGCGCCCGACTAGCCTGCGCGCGATGCAACACCGTAAACGTCGTGCAGCGTGAGCACTGACTCACCCACCCGCACGAGCGGCAGTGCAACGCCGGCGCATAGCCGCGGCGGTTTAAAAAAATCAACACCTGCTCTTTATTGGCCAACCTGATGCGCATCGCCTCAAGCAAATGCGGTGAAAGTCCGTGTTCCATCTGTAAACGGCGGGTATCCACGAGCCGCACAGAGGGTAAGGTCACATCCCGAGCACGCGCAGGCAAATCCAAGCGTTGATAGGTTGCTTTTTCTGCATTTGCCCAGCTCTCAAGCGATGGAGTGGCCGAGCCCAGCACAACTGGAATCCCCAAATCATGTGCGCGCCAAACCGCCAAGTCACGTGCCGAATACCGTAAGCCATCTTGCTGTTTGTATGAGGGATCGTGCTCTTCATCTACGACAATCAAGCCCACATCATCAAGTGGCGCAAAGATCGCCAGACGAGTACCCAACACAATACGGGCCTCACCACTTTGCACACGCAACCAAGCACGCAAGCGCTCACCATCGGACAAGGCACTGTGCATCACCGCGACGCCGTTCACCCCTGCAACAGGTTCGAGACGCGCACGCAGCGATTGCTCAAACTGCGGCGTAAGATTGATTTCTGGCACCAACATCAACACCCGCTGGCCTCGCGCCAAGGTCTGGGCGGCCGCATGCAAATACACCTCGGTTTTTCCGCTGCCCGTCACGCCGTATAGCAAAAAAGTTTTAAACGCCTGCGTGGCTACGATGGCTGCAACGGCTTGCTCTTGGGCGGGGTTTAGCGCTGGAATCGCTGATGCCGACACCGCCTGTTGTGCTGCAGTGCGTCGACTGGCCAAACGCGCAACAGGGCCCGCACCTGAACGTTTACCTTGATAAGACGACACGCTGCGTAAGGGCATGGGCAAGGCCGGCATGATTACTTCGCCCAAAGGCCGCTGATAGTACTCAGCCGCGAAGCTTGCAAAGCGCAGCCAACTGGTCGTCAGGTGTTTGATGTCTTTCAAGACGACCTGAACTTCTTTGACCTTGGCAGGATCGAAATCAGGCGTATCGGGTAAACCAACAACCAAACCGATCATCTTTCGGCGACCAAACAACACAATGACTCGATCACCAATTTCGACTGGGACACCCGACCAATAATCGTAAAGTTCAGCCAACGGAAGATCTAAAGCAACCCGCACCCATCGCTTGCTGACCGTCGTATCGAGGCACTCTGTAAGGACAATGTCAGGCATCAAGTTAATGTAATTTCTTTAGTAATGCGCTAAAGCACTGAGATACTAGATTTTTAGGCAGTGTGCGGGTTTGCTTGTGGATAACTTTGGGGAAAACTTGCTTTATCAAAAAAATTCTGGTCTTTTTTGGATTTGTATTAGAGCGATAAATATGCACTTTTCTTATTAATATTATTATTTTTCAATAAGATATGATTTTATTTCAATGTAATTACTAAATTTTTAATATCTAAACGCACCTTTCAAAATTTGTGCATAACTTACAGCCGATAGCATTATTTTATAAGGGTTTACACGACAAAATGTCTTAAAAACCACGCCAATACTAGCTCTAGCTATGAGCACC
>CAIYCP010000447.1 GCA_903924715.1 uncultured beta proteobacterium | reverse complement strand
GCACCGCCTAATCCTGCTAAGCCCGCACTAATGGTAAAAGCGATGACTTTGATTTTTAAGCTATTGACACCAGTGACTTCAGCTGCAAGTTCGTTTTCGCGGACGGCACGCATGGCACGCCCAGTACTCGTTTGAGGCAATTGCCACACAAAATAGATACAAGCGTAAAGAATCAAAGCGCATAAGAATAGATACGCACGATCATCCGAAAGAGCATAGCCAAAAATAGAAGGGCGCTCGATTCCTGCGATACCGTCAGGGCCGCGAGTGAAGTCGATCCAGTTCACTAAGATCAGATCAAAGATTTGTTGAAAGCTAATCGTGATCATTGCCAAATAATGGCCTTTGAGTCTGAGGGTCGTGAGGCCCAACACAAAGCCTGAAATGGTCGCCACACCAATGCCCATGATCAGCGTGATCCAGAAATTGAGCCCAGGCCCGACAGTACCGAGTGCGACGGCATACGCACCTAAACCAAAAAACGTGGCTTGCGCCAAGTTAATCTGGCCGGTGTACCCCAAAACGACTGTCATCCCAAGCACGGCGATTGAATAGGTGATTGCCTGCATAAAAATATTCAACACATAAGGCGAAATTTTCATCGTGTAGGGGAGCAAGGCAACCAAGATCCCCAGAGCAAGAACGAGCAGTATTTTCTTCATGCCTTCTCCGAGATCTTTTCGCCGAAGATGCCCTGTGGCCTAAGCAGCAAAAAGATGAAAAGCAACAGAAAAGCGAAGGCGTCTTTGTAGGGGACTGAGATGTAGTGGGCTCCAAAGCCTTCTACAACGCCTAGCAAGAGTCCACCCACAATCGAACCTGTGACGTCGCCAAAGCCGCCAATGATGGTGGCAGAGAAGGCTTTGAGCGCGATGATAGAACCCATGCCGATCGAGACAAACAATACCGGGGATACCAAGATACCTGCGACGCCGCCCAGAATCGCGCTATAGATGAAAGTAAAAGCAATCATCGCCGCAACTGGAATGCCGACTAAGCGCGCCATGTCTTTGTCTTGTGAGGTGGCCTGAAGTTTTTTACCAAATAGGGTGCGTTCGAATAAAAAATATTGGAAGGCAACAAGCAGGCCGGTGGCTCCCAAGATGGTGAGGTACTGGGTATCCATAAAGACACCACCAATTTCAATACCCGGCACTGAAAACACTTTGTCCATTGGGCGGGGCTGGGGACCAAAAAAATACAACACCGCATTTTGCATAAAGATCGAGGCACCCAGTGTGCTGATGATCACTGGTAAGAAAGAGCGGTGACGCAGTGGGTAATAGACGCCTAGGTTAAAGATCAAACCAAAGATTCCCATCGCGACCAAGGCAAGCAAAATCGCCAGCCAGTAAGGGACGCCAGCGGTTAAGAAGGCCACCATAGAGAAGCCCCCTAGCATTGCAAAATCACCTTGCGCGAAATTGACAACGTTGGTGGCGCGAATGATCAACACAAAGCCTAAGGCTACCAACGCGTAGATTGAGCCGAGCGCGAGTCCAGAGAACAGGACTTGAAGATTCATCACAATAAAGTCGTTCACGCGGTCTCCTGACGCGCACAGCAGAGCTATGTCGCAGCGTTGATGTTTATCTTGATTATCACGGGCAAATCGATATATCGCAATCCCTTATTGCTGCAAGGGTTTTCCCTGTGCAGTTCTGAGGGCTGCGTGTTTAAGGCGCTGCGCCTAGGTTGGTACACCCAGGCAGGTACGCCTAAGGCGATATGCTCAAGGCGATACGCTTAAGGCACGACTAACTGTGCTGGCATCTGTTGCTTGAGCGACAGTTTATTAGTTCTGACTGACGCCACCGATTTTTTTAATGAAGCTATCCCACTTCGCGACATCGTCTTTTATATATTTGTCATACTCGGCAGGCGTATTGACCACCATATAGCCGCCTTGTTTAACGATGTTTTCTTGAAAGGCTGGGTTGATAGAAGCCGTTTTGATGAGCTGATAAAGGCGATTGACGATCGCAGGAGAAGTGCCGGCAGGTGCTAGTAAGCCAAACATCGTGCCAAATTCCATGCCGTCAAAGCCTTCTTCTTTAAACGTTGGGATTTTGGGCAAGGCCACTAAACGCTCTAGGCTGGCGACTGCCAGACCACGGACACGGCCCGAGTTCAGCATGGCTTGCGCAGAGATATAGGTGGTAAAAGTCATCTGCACTTGACCTGAGACGATATCTGTAATGGCTGGCGCAGCACCCGCATAGGGGATGTGTGTCATTTTGATATTGGTGAGGATTTGAAACATTTCACCTGCAAGGTGGGGCGCCCCGCCTGCACCACTGCTTGAAAAATTGAGTTTGCCAGGATTGCTTTTGCCATACTGGATCAGCGATTGAAGTGAATCACCACCAAAGTCTGGTCGCGTGATCAGAATCATCGGTGCGTACGCGACATTTGTCACCGCAACAAAATCCTTGATCGGATCGAAAGGGACCTTTGGATAAACCGCAGGGTTGAGCGTCAGATTTGTACTGGTAAATAAAAGTGTATAGCCATCAGCGTTTGCTTTTGCAACGATCTCCATGCCAATATTGCCACTGGCACCCGCGCGATTCTCAACGATGACCGGCTGATTGGTTGCTTTCGAAAGTGTATCTGCCACTGTTCGAGCCAAAATATCAATACTGCCACCGACTGCAAAAGGTGCCACTAAGCGAATTGGTTTACTTGGGTAGTCGGTGGTTTGAGCGAAGACACTTACGGGCACCAGCAAGCCCAGCAACACCGTCATTACAGTCTTTATGATCGGATACATCGATAGTCTC
>CAIYCP010000446.1 GCA_903924715.1 uncultured beta proteobacterium | reverse complement strand
GCAAGCATCGCAGCACCCCATGTCCCTGATGGCTTTGTTCTAATCGTGACTGACCAGCAATCGCCAACGCTCGTACTTGAGGGCATCACCTTGACGTGGTTACGCGCGGTCGGACTCGATCAATCGACCGCCTACCGGGGGATTGGCGTCGTGTCGCAAGCGGTATCGCAGACCTTATCCACTCGTTCAGATGTTGCGTTGTACCTATGACAACAACTACACCATCCGCTCGCCGCAAAACACTCATTGCAGGTGCCACTGGGCAAATTGGCTCGAGCGTGGGGATGCATTTAATGGGGCTTGGCGACTGGGGGCCAATCGGATTGGCCCGCACGCCTGATCCAAAAGCACCTTATCCCATGATTGCAGTAGACCTGACCGATGCGTTTGATTGCCAAAACAAACTCGCGCAGTTGCAAGACATTACTCACTTTTTATATGCAGCGCGCTTTGATCATTTTGGCGGTGAACTCGAGTCAAAAGATACCAATGTCACGATGCTGCGAAACTTACTTGATGCGATCGAACCGCTTTCAAAAAACCTGCAGCATCTTCACCTGGTGCATGGCACCAAGTACTATGGCCACACGGTTCAAGAGCGTCGCACGCCCTACCGCGAAGATGATACTTGCGGTAACTTTAAAAGTTTTTATTTTGAACAACAGCAGCTTGTACAACAACGACAGTTTGGGCAAAACTGGTCTTGGTCGATCTCGCGACCACACGCGTTCTGTAACTATCGAACGGATGAAGCACGCAACATGCTGTTGGTGTTGGGGCTTTACGCCTCGATTTTGCGCGAACTCGGTGAGCCCTTGCATTTTCCGGGCACGCCACGCAGCTTTGAGGTCAAGACTCAGTTTTCATGGCTACCGACCCTCGCGCGCTCAGCAGTGTGGATGATGACCGAGCCTCAATGCGCCAATCAAGCCTATAACATCGTGAACGGTGACCCTCTCAGTTGGTCTGAGCTTTGGCCTCTGTTCGCGCAGTATTTCAAAATGGCTGTGGGTCAACCGAACTCGAGTAGCTTTGCCCGGTTTGCCACCGACAAAGACGCGGTCTGGCAAAGCATGATCAAGAAATATGACTTGAAAAAAACCGACTTGCAGACACTTGCCCAATGGCCTTATGGTGATTATGTTTTGTCGCTTCAATGGGACGTAGTCTCTGACATGTCGAAAGCACAACGAGATGGCTTTACTGAAACAATCAACACCCCAAAGATGTTTTTAGGTGGCTTTGATTACTTTCGTGAACATAAAATGATCCCTTAACTGGGCGGAGCAAGTCGTGTCAGCAACAACACAAACGGATGTTTTGATTATTGGCGGTGGTGGCACGGGCCTGGCGGCCGCGATTGAGGCCGCAGAGCTTGGGCGCAGTGTGATCTTGCTTGAAAAAAATGCTGAAACCGGCGGCTCGACTTCGTGGTCAGTTGGCTCAATCACCGCTACAGGTACGCCACATCAACGCAAAGCCGGTATCCAAGATAGTGCCGACGCGCATTTTGAAGATATGGAAAAACATGCCGGGGCACTCGCACCGCGCGACAATCTTGCGTTGCGCCGCATTCTGGTTGACAACACGACCGACATGATTGACTGGTTGATGAAGTTGGGCGTGGTCTTTGTGGGCCCTGAAGAAGAGCCACCGCATCGCGTAGCGCGTATGCATAACGTCGTGCCCAATTCGCGTTCATTTGCCTATCATTTAACACGCCGCTGTCGCGACCTTGGCGTAGATCTCAGACTCAACACAGCAACCCAGCGCATTGTGCTTGATGGCACGCGCGCGATTGGTGTTGAAGCCCTTTTGCCCGACGGTTCAACACATACTTTCAGCGCGCGTCACGGGGTAGTGCTGGCCAGCGGCGACTACAGTGCCGCTGCCGACTTAAAAGCCCAACTCGCCAACCCAGAAGTGGCACTTGTTGACGCCATCAATACAACGGCCACGGGCGATGGTCATCGCATGGCCATGGCCCTTGGCGCCTCTGTTGTCAATGGCGATATTGTGCGCGGCCCCATCATGCGCTTCTTGGCGCCCACGCGTGCCAATCTGTTGCAGCGTCTGCCACCGACAAAAATCATCGCTCAACTCATTGCCTGGTCAGCAACCTGGTTGCCACAATGGATTTTGCGTCCCTTTTTAATGAGCTTTTTAACAACCGCTGTGAGCCCTTCAACAGAGCTTTATCGAGAAGGCGGCGTACTGATCAATAAAAATGGTCAGCGGTTTACCAACGAGCTCGACAAGCCAAACAAAGACATGGCCAAGCAGCCTGAGCGGATTGGCTGGATTGTGCTGGATAGCGTCGTCGCTCAAAAATTTTCAGCCTGGCCTTATTTCATCTCGACGGCACCGGGCGTCGCCTATGCCTATCTCGATGATTACCGTCGCAATCGGCCTGACATCTTTCATTGCGCACCCACACTGCAAGCGCTGGCTGCAAGCATGGGCGTCTTGGAAGACAAGCTCGTTGAGACCATCGCGCAATACAACCAAAGTGAACGCGGCTCAAGACCTG
>CAIYCP010000445.1 GCA_903924715.1 uncultured beta proteobacterium | reverse complement strand
TGCAGATGGCTGGACGGTTGTGACCCGGGACCATAGCTTATCGGCGCAATGGGAACACACGATTTTGGTCACGGACACGGGCTATGAGGTTCTGACCATTTCAGAGGGCATGCCTGCACCGCCTGCCTTGATCGCTGCTTAAAGGTCTGCTCGATGAATGACGTCGACGCAATCGCGGCCATTCGGGCCAACTTACAAACGAATCGACTCGCGGCGATTAGCCTTTATCGACAAAACTTACGGCCCAACGACTTGCTGTCGGCGTTGTGCCGCTGCGCCGATCAAGCGCTGCGGCAACTTCTTGAACATTACCCGCTGCCCCGCGGGGCCGTTCTCGCCGCTGTCGGCGGCTATGGGCGTGGTGAGCTTTACCCTTTTTCTGATGTCGATCTCTTAATCCTGCTAAAAACAGAAGCCGATGTTCAGGCCGAAACTGCACTCAGCGGTTTGGTCGCCGCGATGTGGGATGTCGGCCTGGAGCCCGGCTATAGCGTACGAACCCTTCAACAGTGTGTCCAAGAAGCGCAAGCAGACATCACGATTGAGACTTCGATGCTTGAAAATCGCTGGATCGCAGGGAGCAAAATACTTTTAAAAAATTTCAGTCGCACCATGACTGAACATTTGAATGCACAGCAGTTTTTTCGTGCGAAGCGCGCCGAAATGCAACAACGGCATGCGCGCCATCAAGATACCCCCTACTCGCTTGAGCCTAATTGCAAAGAATCGCCCGGCGGCTTGCGAGACTTACAAGTCATTATGTGGATGGCCAGGGCCGCTGGCTTTGGCGCAAGCTGGCAAGCCATTGCACGGGCAGGATTATTAACGCCCGCTGAGGCGCGCGACCTTAAACGAGCTGAACAAGCCTTTAAACGCGTGCGTATTGAGTTGCACCTGTTAGCAAACCGACGCGAAGATCGTCTGCTCTTTGATCTGCAACACGGCTTGGCGCAAGCCTATGGATTCATCGCAACAACAACGCGCCGTGCAAGTGAACTCTTGATGCAACGCTATTACTGGGCGGCAAGACTCGTCACGCAACTCAATACCTTGCTCGTTCAAAATATCGACGAACGTCTGTTTTCTACAGAAGAAACAGAGGTGCGCATGATTGACGCACATTACGTTGCGCGACACAACCGTCTTGATATCGTGGACGATCAGTTATTTGAAACACAGCCGAGCCAATTACTGAACGTGTTTTTGGTCTTGCAACAACATCCTGAACTCACCGAATTTTCAGGGCGCACACTACGCGCGATTTGGCATGCGCGTGATCGCATCAATGCTGCCTTTAGGCGTGACCAAGAAAATAAATCCTTGTTTCTACAGATCTTGCAACAACCGCAGGGCATTGTGCATGCGTTACGCAGAATGACCATGCTAAATATTTTGCCTAGGTATCTGCCTGTATTTAGGCGCGTCGTAGGACAAATGCAACACGATTTGTTTCACGTGTATACCGTCGACCAGCACACGCTTGCGGTCGTGCGCAATCTGCGACGCTTTACCATGCCAGAGCACGCGCAAGAGTACCCGCTTGCCAGTCGCCTCAGCGCTAGTTTTGAACGTCATTGGCTGCTTTACGTTGCTGCACTATTTCACGACATTGCCAAAGGACGCGGTGGAGATCACTCAACGCTAGGCGCACAAGAAGTCAAACGTTTTGCTAAGGCACATGGCTTCGATCGCGAGGACACTGCCCTTGTGATATTTCTAGTTAATAGCCATTTGATGATGTCGCAAGTGGCACAGAAAAAAGATCTCTCTGACCCACAAGTGATCAACGACTTTGCTGCTCGCGTTAAAACCTTGCGCAATCTTCAGGCACTTTACTTACTCACGGTCGCAGACATTCGAGGCACAAGCCCTAAAGTTTGGAATACCTGGAAGGGCAAGCTACTTGAAAACCTCTACGACCTCACTCGTGCCAAGTTAGGAGGCACAGTCGACGATACCAATACGGTGTTGCGTCAACGCCTTGAAGCTGCCGCCAGCCTGACCAGGCTTGCAGGTTTACGCGACGAAACGCGTGAGGCGTTCTGGCAACAGCTTGATGTTGCCTATTTTTTGCGACATGATGCCGCTGATATTGCTTGGCATACCCGTCATCTTTACCATCGTGTGGCACCCGAGCAAGCCATTGTCAAAGCGCGCCCAACCGAAGGTGATGAAG
>CAIYCP010000444.1 GCA_903924715.1 uncultured beta proteobacterium | reverse complement strand
GCACAGAAAGCGCTCAAAGGCGTGATGATGGAACTCGACGACTGCGCGTTTCCGCTGCTGCAATCCATGAGCGCACACGGCGATCCACGCGAAGCGTTTAAAGATGTCGAAGTCGCGTTGCTGGTTGGTTCGCGTCCCCGCGGCCCCGGCATGGAACGCGCCGACTTGCTAGCCGTGAACGCAGCAATTTTTACAGCGCAAGGCAAGGCCTTGAATGACGTCGCACACCGCAACGTGAAAGTGCTGGTCGTCGGCAACCCCGCCAATACCAATGGCTACATCGCCATGAAATCGGCACCTGACCTGCCTGCAAAAAACTTTACGGCAATGCTGCGCCTTGACCACAACCGTGCCCTGTCACAACTGGCCTCAAAATTAGGCAAACCTGTTGCTGATATTCAAAAATTAGCGGTTTGGGGCAATCACTCCCCCACGATGTACGCCGATTACCGCTTTGCAACGATTGGCGGCCAAAGCGTTGAAAAACTCATTAACGATCCAGTCTGGAATCGCGACGTATTCTTGCCCACGGTTGGCAAGCGCGGCGCAGCCATCATTGAGGCGCGCGGCTTATCTTCGGCCGCTTCGGCTGCAAACGCGGCAATTGACCACATCCGTGACTGGGTGCTGGGTACAAACGGCAAATGGGTCACCATGGGCATCGCCTCAGATGGCAGCTATGGCATTCCTGAAGGCACGATGTATGGCGTGCCCGTTACTTGCCAGGGTGGCGAATATCAGCGCGTGACCGGCCTCGAAATCGATGCGTTTTCTCGCGAACGCATGGACTTAACCTTGAAAGAACTGATCGAAGAACGCGACGCCGTTGCGCATCTACTGAAATAAATCATCATGCCCGTTTAAAAATGAACCCATACAGACAAAGTCTGGCGGGTTCATTTTTTTTATCTGTTTTTGGAGAAAAGAATGTCCAAACAAGCTACCGCCGGTGAGCGCTTTCGCGCCGCCCTCGCATCAGAGCAGCCACTACAAATTATTGGCGCCATCAATGCACACCACGCCCTGCTCGCCAAGCGCGCTGGCTTTAAGGCTATCTATCTATCAGGGGGCGGCGTTGCTGCAGGCTCGCTCGGCTTACCCGATCTGGGCATCAACACCCTGGATGACGTACTGACCGACGTGCGTCGCATCACAGACGTGTGCGACACGCCTTTGATTGTCGATATCGACACGGGCTTTGGCCCCTCGGCCTTTAACATTGCGCGCACGATTCAAAGCCTGACCAAGTTTGGTGCTGCCGGATGCCACATCGAAGACCAAGTTGGCGCCAAGCGCTGCGGCCATCGTCCAGGCAAAGAAATTGTATCAACCGAAGAAATGCGCGATCGCGTCAAAGCCGCCGTCGACGCGCGCACAGACGACAGTTTTTACATCATTGCGCGCACGGATGCGATCGCTTCGCACGGTGTGGATGCTGCAATCGAACGGGCCCTCGCCTGTATTGAAGCCGGCGCTGACGCGATTTTTGCTGAAGCGGCTTACGATCTTGCCACCTTCGAGAAATTTGGCAAAGCTGCTGGCGTTCCACTGTTGGCAAACATTACCGAATTCGGCAAAACACCTTTATTCACCGTTGATGAGCTGAAGTCTGCTGGGGTGGGAATGGTGTTGTACCCCTTGTCGGCCTTCCGTGCCGCCAACAAAGCTGCAGAAGCGGTATACCAAGCGGTTCGTCGCGATGGCCATCAAAAAAATGTTGTCGACATGATGCAAACCCGTGATGAACTGTACGATCGCATCAACTACCACGAGTTTGAAGGCAAACTCGACGTATTGTTCGCCCAAGGCAAATCGAAATAATCTGATCAAGGATCTCTATCATGGCAACTGCTAAAAAATCTCCTGCAAAAAAAGCCGCTGCGCCTGCAGAAGCGGCACCCACGTTCAAACCTAAAAAATCAGTCGCCTTGTCAGGCGTGACTGCTGGCAATACTGCGCTCTGCACCGTGGGCCGCAGCGGCAACGACCTGCACTATCGTGGCTACGATGTTCTCGACTTTGCTGATAGCAGCGAGTTCGAAGAAATTGCTCATTTATTGATTCACGGCAAGTTGCCCAATAAAGCCGAACTGACTGCGTATAAAGAAAAACTGCGCACGTTGCGCGGCCTACCCGCTCAATTGCAAACGGTACTAGAATCGCTTCCTGCCGCCAGCCATCCAATGGATGTCATGCGCACGGCCGCGTCTGCCTTGGGCTGCATGCTGCCCGAGAAAGAAGACCACAATATTCCGGACGCGCGCGATATCGCAGACCGCTTGATGGCCAATCTTGGTTCGGCCTTGCTGTACTGGTATCACTTTAGCCATAATGGTCGCATCATTGATGTGCAGACTGATGACGATTCAATCGGTGCGCATTTCTTGCATCTGTTGCACGGCAAAAAACCCAATGCTGACTGGGTACGTGCCATGCACACGTCACTGAACCTTTATGCTGAACACGAGTTCAACGCCTCGACCTTTACGTGTCGCGTTATTGCAGGCACAGGTTCAGACATGTACTCAGCCATTGCAGGTGGCATTGGTGCACTACGCGGCCCCAAGCACGGTGGCGCAAACGAAGTTGCCTTCGAAGTACAAAAACGCTACGAAACCCCAGCTGAAGCCGAAGCCGATATTCGTGCCCGCGTTGAAAATAAACAAGTAGTGATTGGCTTTGGGCACCCTGTGTACACCATTGCCGATCCACGTAACAAAGTTATCAAAGACGTTGCGTTGCGCCTATCAAAGAAAGCCGGCACCACCAAAATGTTTGATATCGCCGACCGCATCGAAGCTGTGATGTGGGATTCGAAAAAAATGTTTGCGAACCTCGATTGGTTCTCAGCGGTGTCATATCACATGATGGGTGTACCCACCGCCATGTTCACACCTTTGTTTGTGATCGCGCGCACCGCCGGTTGGGCTGCTCATATTATTGAACAGCGCATTGACAACAAGATTATTCGGCCCGCTGCAAACTACACGGGTCCAGATGATCAGAAATTTGTTCCGCTTGCGCGTCGCAAATAAGTAGCCATACTGTTAGTAGAAGGTGAACCACAAGGTTCACCTTGTCATCTGCACAGATGACGTTCTGATCCGACACCAACACCTGATTGAGCCCACATGAATACCGCACATCGCAAACCACTGTCCGGCACGAAACTGGACTACTTTGACGCTCACGCGGCTGTCGACGCCATAGAGCCCGGCGCCTACAACAAGCTCCCTTACACCTCACGTGTGCTCGCTGAAAATCTCGTGCGTCGTTGTGATCCCGAATTGCTGATCCCGGCTTTGAAGCAGCTCATTGAGCGAAAGAGCGACATGGAT
>CAIYCP010000443.1 GCA_903924715.1 uncultured beta proteobacterium | reverse complement strand
GAAAAAATATGACTCAACTAAACGGACAAATATTGTTTGATCCGACCCACGTCGGTATCACTGCGGGCGGTCTCGTACACCAGTCGCCCACCTTCAATCACAAACAAACGATCAGCGACATCCATCGCAAAGCTCAACACCTGCTCAGACACTACGATCGTGATGCCGCGTAATTGCCGAATGTCGTTCAGGGCTCGTGCAATGTCCTTGATGATCGAGGGCTGAATCCCTTCGGTGGGCTCGTCAAGCAACAGGACTTTGGGGTTTGTAACCAACGCGCGCGCAATCGCCAACTGTTGTTGTTGACCACCTGACAGATTGCCACCTTTGCGAGCCCGCATCTCCCACAGCACCGGAAAGAGCTCATAGATCTCGTTTGGGATCCGCTTGTCTTTGGCGTTTTCAAGGCCTGTTTGAATATTTTCTTCAACGGTCAGTGTTGGGAAAATCATTCGTCCTTGGGGGACATAAGCGATCCCCTTCGCCACGCGCCTAAAGCTCTCGTCTTGCGTGACATCTGAGCCATCAACTGAAATCGAGCCTGACTTAACCGGCAGCAAACCAATCAAACTTTTAAAAAATGTGGTCTTGCCCATGCCATTGCGGCCCATAATAGCAACGGTCTCCTTCTGACCAATCTCGAGGTCAATTCCGTGAAGTGCTTCGCTTTGACCGTAGGCGACATGCAATCCTTTTACGCTTAGCATGAGAGGCTCCTAGTGTCCAAGGTAAACATCGATGACTGCGGGGTTACTTTGAACTGTATCCATTGAGCCTTCCGCAAGAATCTTTCCTTGGTGCATGACGGTTACTTTATGAGCAATTTTTTTAACAAATTCCATGTCATGCTCAATCACAATCACCGAACGATTTTTACAGATGCGTTTGAGTAACTCTGCGGTCAGTTCACGCTCGCGCACACTCATCCCAGCAATCGGTTCATCAAGCATTAAGAGCTCGGGCTCTTGCATCAGCAACATACCAATCTCAAGCCACTGTTTTTGACCATGCGATAGCAAGCCCGCTTCGGTTTGCAACATAGAGCTCAAGCCAATTTCAAGTGCGACGGCACTTACACGATCTTTCACCTGGTCCGTGCACTTAAAAAATACAGCTCCCAAGACCGAGCGGCCAGCCGGAAACGACACCTCGAGATTTTGAAAGACAGATAAATTTTCGTAAATCGAGGGCGTCTGAAACTTGCGCCCAATGCCACGACGCACACGCGTGTACTCGGGCAAAGTGGTCATCTCTTCGTCTTTGAACTTAATGCTGCCAGCGGTTGCCCGTGTCTTGCCGCAAATCATGTCAAGCAGCGTGGTTTTTCCGGCGCCATTTGGACCAATGATTACGCGCAATTCATTTTTGTCGATGTACAGATTGAGATTGTCGATCGCCTTAAAACCATCAAAGGAGACGGTCAGATCTTCAACCGCAAGCACGAAGTCGGTGCTGCTGCTCATACTGAACTCCTTCTCATGACCAAACTGTCTGGGCCGTCAGCTGGCACAGCCATCGCTGAGGCCGTTGCGTTTTGCTCGTCGAGCGTTGGCGCCTCATCGGGCGAATTTTCAAGTTCTTTCAGACGCGTACGAATTTTGTGACGCTCGGCTGAACTGCGAATCCACCAAGGCTTGACGTGTGATTCAAAGAGACCAGCCAAACCCAGCGGAAACGCCATCGTCACGCCAATAAACAAGGCCGCCATCAAGAACAGCCACAGGTCTGGAAAACTCTCAGAAAAAATGGTTTTACTGGCGTTAACAATCAGCGCACCGTAGACCGCACCGACCAGACTGAGGCGTCCGCCCACAGCCGCCAGAATCACAAGCTCGATTGACGGAACGATCCCAACAAAGGAGGGGGACATAAAGCCCACCTGCAGAGCAAAGAACGCACCGCCCACACCCGACACTGCGGCCGCCAGGCAAAACGCCGCAACTTTAAACATTGACACGTCGTAGCCAGAAAAGCGAACCCGGTCCTCTTTGTCTCGCATGGCTAAGAGCAAAGTGCCAAATTTGCTGCGCTGAATAAACGTACCGATGATGACGAACAGCAGCAACATCCCGGCACAGGCGTAATACAAAATAATTTTTGCTTCGTCGGTGCGTGTGTCCCAGCCGTAAATGGTCTTCAAGTCAGTCATGCCGTTTACACCACCCGTGTAGCCTTGCAAGCCAATGATCAAGGTGGTGAGAATCAAAGCAACTGCTTGCGTAATAATTGCAAAGTACACGCCGCCCACACGCCGTTTGAACATGGCGTAACTCACAATGAAGGCCAGTATCGAAGGCACTGCTACCACTGCGATCAACGAAAACGTCAAACTATTGAAGGGCTGCCACCAAATCGGTAAGGCGGTGATCTGATTCCAGTCCATAAAGTCAGGGATGCCGGGAGTCGACTGAATTTTTGTCGTGATGGGATCCGAGGCCTCGAGCTTTAAGAACATAGCCATGCAGTACCCACCCAGACCAAAAAATACGCCTTGGCCTAAGCTGAGTACACCACCCCAACCCCACAACACGACGAGCCCAATCGCCACGAAGGCATAAGTCAGATACTTTCCGATTAGGTTTAAGCGAAAGTTATCAAAGATCGCCGGAAACACGACCAGCAACACCACCGCTAAGATCGCGATGCTGAGCACGCCTGGTTGTTTAAGAAAAGTTTGCAGCGATTTCATAATCAAGCACCTCGTGAAACACTAAAAATTAACGACGAATTTTCGAGACAAACAGGCCTTGAGGGCGCATCATCAGGACGATCACAATGATCGATAGCGTGAAGACTTTGGCCATCGATCCTGTCATGAAGAACTCGCTGATGGATTGTGTCTGAGCGATCAAGAAGGCCGAGGCCGCCGTACCGAGCAAGCTAGCTGCACCTCCAAAGGTAACGACCAAGAATGCGTCAACGATGTACAACGATCCCGAGGTCGGCCCGGTTGAACCAATCGTCGTAAAGGCGGCACCCGCAATTCCCGCAATGCCGCAACCAATCGCAAACGTCAGTCGATCGGTTTTTTTTGTGTTGATCCCCGTGGCATTGGCCATCGGGCGATTACTCACTGTGGCACGCACGCGCAAACCCCAGCGACTTTTATATAAGGCAACCATCACACCGACAGTCACCAACAAGGTCAGCAACATCACAAACATCCCGTTGATCGGAATATCCAGCCCCTCTTGCGGTGCCCACGAACCCATTAGCCAATCGGGCAAGGTGGGGCTGACCTCTTTAGGGCTAATAAATGTGCGGAACACCTGCTGGAGGCCCAGGCTCAGGCCCCAGGTCGCCAGCAGGGTATCCAATGGACGCTTGTACAGATGTCGGATAAGCGCCCATTCTGCAATCCAGCCGCCAATGAACGCAAATACAAAGGCGGCCAGAATCGCAAGCGGAAAGTACGCAGGCATAAATGCTGGGGCGTACTTTTCGGTTAACGTCGAGCCAAGAAATACTGTGTAGGCACCAATCGCCATGAACTCACCGTGAGCCATATTGATCACACCCATCTGACCGAAAATGATCGCCAGGCCTAGCCCCATTAAGAGCAGCACAGCAAACAGGCTCAGACCTGCAAAGCCCTGCATCAGGGCGATATTGAGCACTTCAGACAGTTCCATCGCGATTCCTTGTCAATAACGTTAACCAAGTGCTGCTTACTGATAACCCTTAGGGAACGGATCGGGTTTAATCAACTCAGGTGACTCGGCAACCACCTTGAACTGGCCGTCTGGCAACATTTCGCCGATACGGGCCTTACTGAACAAGTGATGGTTGTCGTCGATACGCACATAGCCTTCAGGTGCACCTTTGAACTCAATGCCTGTCGAAGCGGCGGCGATCTTGTCCACATCAAAGCTGCCGGCTTTTTCAACGGTGTATTTCCAGAGCCACGGGCCGAGGTAACCAGCTTGCGTCACATCGCCGATTACAGATTTCGGACCATATTTCTCTTTGAACGCAGCAACAAATTTCTTGTTGTTTTCGTTGTCGAGTGACTGGAAGTACTTCATGCAAGAGTAGAAACCAGCCGTGTTCTCACCACCGATACCAAGCAACTCGTCTTCTGTCACCGAGATGGTCAAAAGCTTTTGCTTGTCGGCAGTAATTCCAGCTGCTTTCAACTGCTTGTAGAAGGCCACGTTACTGCCACCTACCACTGCTGCATAAATCAGATCGGGCTTGGCGGCCTTGATCTTGTTGATCAACGAGTTGAAGTTAGTATTGCCCAACGGGTAATACTCTTCGCCTACAACTTTCTGCTTCAACACGCCTTCGATGTGCTTGCGTGCAATCTTCATCGAGGTACGTGGCCAGATATAGTCTGAGCCGACCAAGAAGTAGCTCTTGGTACCTTTCTCTTTTGCAGCCCAATCCAAGCCCCACAAAATTTGCTGAGTGGCTTCTTGACCGGTGTAAATAACGTTTTTGCTTTGCTCAAGGCCTTCATAGAAGGTTGGGTAATAAAGCATGCCGTTTTCTTTTTCAAAAACCGGCAGCACGGCTTTACGTGAGGCAGAGGTCCAGCAACCGAACACGCAGGCGACGTGGTCGTTAACCAATAATTTTTTAGCTTTTTCTGCGAAGGTCGGCCAGTCAGAGGCGCCGTCTTCTTTAATCACTTTAATCTGACGACCCAACACGCCACCCATGGCGTTGATTTGATCGATAGCAAGTTGTTCTGCCTGGATTGAACCGGTCTCTGAGATTGCCATTGTGCCGGTTGCAGAATGTAACTGACCAACAATCACTTCCGTATCAGTCACCGCGAGCTTGGTGGTGTTGACTTGTGAGGTGGGCAGTTTCTGTGCGCCTGCGCGCATGGTGGCTGCGGCCAAGGCCAAACCGACGATACCTTGCAGAACTTGCCGTCGATCGGCGTTGGGTGTGAAATCAAAAGGGGGCTTCTTCATAGAGTGTGCTCCTAAAGGTTGACAGGCCGATTGAACGCCGTGTGATTAGTATCTGAGAACCTAGTGCGTAACCCAATACGTCAATTGACGTATGCCGAGCGCTTTTTCACGGCTTTGTGTCGCGCCGATACACGATTAGAATAGAAATACGTTATTTGACGTATCTACTACGCAGCCTGGATTCCGCGTTGACAACCGCTAATCAAAAAATTATTCGTATCCGACGCGAATACAACGCACTCGTTGCTGACGAGTCTCTTGAAGACTACGCGTTGCGTTACACGCCTAAGTCGTTTCGAAAATGGTCTGAATGGCGAGTGGCCAACACTGCGCTAGGTGGCGTGTCGTTTTTGGCGCTTGAGGCGATTGGCGCTGTGATGGTGCTGAACTATGGCTTTAGCAACACACTATGGGCGGTGCTCGCCGTCGCATTAGTTGTTTTTTTAACAGGCCTACCAATCTGTTATTACGCAGCGCGCTATGGAGTTGATATCGACCTGCTCACGCGCGGCGCAGGCTTTGGCTATGTGGGTTCAACCATCACCTCGCTCATTTACGCCGCGTTCACCTTTATATTTTTTGCACTTGAGGCCGCCATCATGGCGCTGGCCTTGCAGCTATATTTTGATTGGCCGATTATGTGGTGTTATATCGTTAGTGCACTTGTCGTGATCCCTCTTGTGGTGCGCGGCATCACACTGATCTCAAAGTTACAGATCTGGACTCAAGCGCTTTGGCTCATACTCTTGGCCAGCCCCTATGTAGCGATTGCGCTCAAAGACCCCGGCGCATTTAAAGCTTTTACGGGCTTGAGCGGTCACTTATCCGGCAGCAGCGACTTTGACTGGCTCATGTTTGGTGCGGCTTCAACAGTCGCATGCTCGCTCGTTGTGCAGATTGGTGAGCAAGTGGACTACCTGAGGTTTTTACCTGAAAAGACCTCAGCAAATCGCGGGCGTTGGTGGGCCGCGGTCATCATCGCGGGGCCTGGATGGATTATTCCAGGCATGGCAAAAATGATGGGCGGCGCATTTCTTGCCTTTTTAGTGTTGCAGGTCGAGCTACCAACCGAGATCGCAAGTGAACCGACGCGTATGTATCTAGCGGGTTTTAGTTATGTGTTTGATGACACGCGCTGGGTCTTAGGGATCACCACCTTATTCGTCATCGTGTCGCAGATCAAAATTAACGTGACAAACGCCTATGCGGGTTCGCTCGCTTGGTCTAATTTTTTTGCTCGCCTGACCCACAGTCATCCGGGTCGGGTTGTGTGGCTAATATTCAATGTATTAATCGCCACTCTGCTCATGACTCTCGGTGTGTTTCGCGCGCTCGAGCATGTGTTGGGGCTATATAGCAATGTAGCGATCGCCTGGATTGGCGCGCTGGTGGCCGATCTTGTGATTAATAAACCGCTTGGCCTCTCGCCCAAAGGCTTAGAGTTCAAGCGCGCTCACCTCTACGACATCAATCCGGTTGGCCTGGGCGCTATGCTCTGCGCTGCCGCCCTCGCCTTGCTAGCCTATAACGGCCTCTTTGGAGATACTGCCAAGGCCTTTGCCCCCTTCATCGCGCTCGTGCTCTCGATCGCCTTGTCGCCCTTGTTTGCCTGGCTCACCCGTAGCCGCTGGTACAGCGCCAGACGCCCAGCGGCTTTGGCAAGCGTCGATGGCATTGTTCAATGCAGTGTGTGTGAAAACCCATTTGAGCTTCCTGATATGGCTCATTGCCCCGCCTACGGGGCGCCGATCTGTTCGCTATGCTGTTCATTAGATTCGCGCTGTCATGACTCCTGCAAAATGGGCTCAAGGCTAGACCAACAAGCCTCTGATTGGATGATTCACTTTCTTCCCAATGTTTTTTCAGAAAAATTCAAATCACGCGCCGGACGTTTTCTGTTGGTGTTCGTATCACTCGCTGTCGTGTTGGCAACCGTAATGGGCATTGCGTTATCCCAGGATAGTGCACTTGAAAGCGTCCCACACTCCTTTCAAGCCAACATTTTTCTCAGAGTGTTTTTAATGCTACTGCTGTTAGTCGCAGTCTGTAGCTGGTGGGTCGTATTAATCAGCGAAAGTCGCCGCCTGGCTCAAGAAGAATCCAACGCCCAAAGTCGTTTGTTACAACGCGAAGT
>CAIYCP010000442.1 GCA_903924715.1 uncultured beta proteobacterium | reverse complement strand
GGAACCTGCGGGTGGGGGGACCTGAGGTGTTAGCCATTGCTGACCGGTAACCCACACCCACTTGGGCGTTGGTATTCAACCTTGGAGTCTGCTATGAACATTGAACTGGATGAAGTTGTTGTGCAGGATGTCTCTGATGATGCGCTGGAGCTGGCTGCCGGTGGTCCACCTGGGATACCAAGTATGTTCTGTACGTCTCCAATGGCGGGATGCGGAGGGGTTGTGTTACCAATTGCTGAGCGGTGACCCACACCCACTTGGGCACTAGCCACCTTCGGGTGGCTTTTTAAAGGCCGTTTATGAAGGATGCGACAGACGTTTGTGTTAACGCTAAGACGTTAAGTAAAGGGGCGGTTAGGCACTTTTATGATGCCCTTGGACAAAGAGCCGTAAAAACGGATGTGCTGGCTGATGATGGCGACAGTTTTGAGGGCGAGGGGGTTGCCCTGATGTTGGGCGCAGAATTACGTGGCTTGTACATTTATAAGGCCTTTGCAAGCCTTCAGGCCGGCACGACCTTGTATTACCCCTACGGCGGGATGTTGGTTGAAGATCGTTTTACTAGCCGTCATCAAGTGTTGATCAAAAGCCTGACACGCGAACTCCAAACCGATTCAAAAGTACAAATAATTATGTCTCTCGAACAGCAACCAGCCATGCCGCTGAGCGAGATTGCTGCAGATGAAGCGTTTTGGTTTGCACAGGGGTTTTCGCAATTAGATATACAGATTCACTATCAGGGTAAGATCAAGCACGACTATACCCAAAAGCAATTAAATTTTTCAGTAACAGACTACGCTGGCGGTGATAAAGCTACCAACGCAGAGTTATGTCATTTGTATCGAGAAGCCTATAAAAAGCGAACAGGCATTCCGGATATCACCCCCGAAGGTATCAACAAGCAATTGTCGATCCCCAGCTGTTCGTATTTGATTATGCGTCACAACAACGAGTTAATAGGTCAATGCAGCCTGTTCATTTCTGACGAAGAATGCTACGTAGACAGCATATATGTCAGGCGAAGTTACTGGGGGACAGGCGCAGCGGACAAATTGACACAATCATTATTTGACTATGCAGAAAAAAAGGGATGCCAAACCGTATCGGGCACAGCCGCATCTAATAATCAGGCGAGCCGCGCTCTGATGGAGCGCTTTGGACTCGTCGCGCAGTATCAAGTCAAGCGTGTGTTATTCAGCCTTTGATATTCTGTCTTAAAGTAAAAGATGCGGCTCGGTCTCAACTGCATCAGCCACCCTGGATAAACATAAATGACCTGTGATTTACAACACATTCTTACAAACGCAGCAACCATCGACGAGTTGCTCGGACCTAACTATGAGCCCAAGATCGGCCAGAAAGACAGCACGGATCGTGCGTCATTAAGACTTGCTGCGTGGTGTCGCTCTGCGTCAAGCGGAGATTGGGGTTTATTCTTTAAACGTCTTAGTCGTGACAAGCTTTCTATTGATCAGGTCTTATCTCGATTCGCTGATGTCAGACATTCGCCAGATGCACCACAGCCCGCATGGTTTGTAGATGCTCAATGGACGTATCAAGCGTTAACTGGTGACTTTGGGAGAGATCAACCTTTTTTTGTTGATGGCGCAGAGCCTCGGCCATTTGAGAAGCTCTTTTATGCGTTGGTAGAGCGCGCAGAAATCAACGTGATCGACAAGACAGAGCCACAAGCGCTCGCCTTGTTTAATGAGTCGGCCAGATTAGATTTACGTATTGGGCTGTTAAAACTGCTCACAGATCTATATGCCCCGTTGCTCTACAGCAAGTTTGTTGCAATCTTAAAAAAACATAGCCCAGCTAGCAAATTACCCACGTCAACAGCCACGGGAGGTACAGAACAATTTGATCGATTGGTTGAGGATCTGAGGGCCACTGAGCTGGCGGTGCTCTTTGCAGACAAGCCGGTTTTACTGCGCTTAACGGCCACGCTCGTCAGGCAGTGGATTGACACGACGGTTGAGCTCATCACTCGTCTGTATTCTGACATCTCAGAAATTAGAGCTGTCATTACGCACTCTGCGCCCGATGTCAAAGTGCAGGCGATTGGCGGCGATTTATCTGATCCGCATAACTTCGGTCACTCGGTGCAGATCCTTACCTTTGAGGATCACACCAAGCTTGTCTACAAACCTAAAGATTTGCGTTTGGATGTTGCGTGGCATGATCTGATTGTCACGTTTAACGCTAGTGTGCCACCCATTGATCTCAAGCCCGTCAAGACCATTGCTTGTAACGAATATGGATGGACCGAGTTTATCGACCACACCTCGTGTGAATCCGCACAAGATATTGAGCTGTTTTATCGTCGCTCAGGTGCATGGTTGGCCGTGTTTCACTTGTTTGCTAGCAGTGATATGCATTATGAAAACATCCTGGCCCATGGTGCTCACCCCGTTCCGATTGATCTCGAAATGATTTTGCAAGCGTCTACCCCTGAGGCAGAGCAAGAAGTTCCTGAAACAGCGGCGCTAATTGAGGTAAGTCGTAGCGTAGTGAATTCAGTTTTGATGGTCGGTATGCTGCCGTCATACGCAAAAAGCCCCAACAATAAAATTTTTGATGCTGGGGGGCTAAACGCTGTTAAAAACAGCGTCCCAGTTGGCGTATGGAAAAATGCCAATACCGATGGTATGCGTTGGATGCAAGTGCCCAACGATTCGGCACAGACGCCCAACATTCCGCACGTCGATGGGCAATATGCGCAACTAGGTGATTACTTACCTGCCTTCATTAAAGGCTTCGAGCAGTACTCGCATTTCTTACTCAAACAGCGTGATGCGATCGGTGTGGCGACTCTGCTTAATCCCTTTAAAAAATTTCCTGTACGCAAGGTGATTCGAAACACTCGTTTTTATTACATGCTGTTGCAAAGGCTCAAGGATCATCGCAACATGGGCGATGGGGTGACGTGGAGTGCACAAGCAGATTTTTTATCTCGGCTCGCTGACTGGGACGCGAAAGATGACTTGCTTTGGCCGTTACAAGAGGCAGAACGGATAGCCTTATTAAATTTGAATGTGCCGCACTTTGTTTCGCCCAGCGATGAGGATATGGTTAGCGCTATCACCGGCCATCAAACCCAAACAAACGCAACGCCAGGGCTTAAGCGAGCAATCGAGCGCTTCACCAAATGGTCGACGGTAGAGATTCAGCAACAAGTTGAAATTATCAAAGTCAGCACGAGTTTTGTGTCACGATCCGATCGCGACATCAAGGATAAATATCTTTTCACACGCAAGCTTAAACAATCAGCGCTAGGTTTAGACCAAACGACTTTGGCAAGAGAGGCAACGAGAATCGTAGCAGCCATCCAGCAGCACGGCGCGATCAAGGATAAAAGCGCTGCGTGGGTCGGCCTTGATTGGTTATTGGGCTCAGAAGTCGCTCAACTCGTCACCCTTGGAGACGATTTATATAACGGTGCTAGCGGCATTGCATTATTTCTAGCCGCCCACGCTCGCTATGCCAAAGATTCAGTCAGTCGTGAGCTTACGCTTAAAGCTCTCGCTGCGACGAGACTCCAAATTGCACAACCCTCCGCACCGAGATGGGCCAGAGGGCTGGGAATCGGAGGCGCAAGTGGGCTTGGCTCGGTCGTCTACGCACTGACGGTGATCTCAGAACTGCTTGCTGAGCCGTCTTTATTACAAGACGCTGTCAAGGTATCGAATTTGTTCTCTAATGAATTGATCGCAGCGGATCGTTCATTGGATGTGATTGCCGGTAGTGCCGGAGGTATCCTTGGGCTCTTGGCACTTTATCGTAAAACCCAGTCAAAAGAAGTATTAGCTAAAGCTGTTGCCTGCGGCGAGCACTTATTACGACAACCTCGGCTGGGTGAAGCAGGTAAGCGTAGTTGGGCAGTACTTGGAATAAGTGAAGCTCCTTTAACAGGTTTCTCGCATGGTGCTGCTGGATTCGCTTATGCCTTATCAAGTTTGGCACAAGTCAGTGGGCGTGAAGACTTCGATGTGGCGTCACAAGAATGTGTTGCATATGAAGATAGCTGTTACGACAAAGACCTATTTAATTGGCCTGATTTGCGCGCCGCCGATGCAACCGCTTTCCCTAGCCAATGGTGTCATGGTGCAATAGGTATTGGACTTGCACGTGCTGCAAGTCGTCGTGTTGGCAATGCTAAGGTAGAAACAATCGTTAGCGATATCAATCACGCAGTACAGAACACGACCGCTAACTGGCCCCAGCATGTTGATACGCTGTGTTGTGGCACACTCGGTACGATTGAGTTTCTGGGCGAGGCAGGTGAATTATTGAACCAACCCGCTCTTGGACACTTATCAGATCAGCGGCTGGCACAAATTATTGCGAACCGCCACGAGCAAGGTGATTACGCTTGGAATGCAGGAGGTACGGCTTTTAATCTTGGTTTGTTTCGAGGCCTGTCTGGGGTGGGCTACACCATACTGAGGAAATTGGATCCGCAGTTGCCAAATATTTTGATATGGGAATAGGCCCGATAACAATAAAAATCACCGGAGCTTTAAAAAATGGCGAGGGATGTTAGCTATGTGACCGATACAAACATGTAAACCGTGTGTTTGGTATATACGTTGACTACATGGTCGAGCGGACGTAGGCATCCTCAGGCCCGAGGTGATTGCGCAGGTATCTACGTTTTTACGGACTGCGGGGCAATCCATAACGTAAACCCTCGAATCGCCAAAATAAGGCATAGTTAGGTATCTAACGAGGTCATTAAGGATTACAACAGTAAGGCATTCTTAAAAT
>CAIYCP010000441.1 GCA_903924715.1 uncultured beta proteobacterium | reverse complement strand
CTGGCGCGTGGCGAATAAATTTTTGAAACATGTTCGAACGAAACGGCGGGCATGTTGGCCTTGTTAAGCGGGCGAAGTGTGAGGCAAGGCGATGCGTGCAATGACAAAGGCTAGGCGCATTTATTGTTGGGCTCGTTGATTGAGCGCCTGAATCAAACCGTCAATACCGCTTTGGCTAATTTGTTGAGCGAACTGATTGCGGTAGTTTTCAATGAGCCAGATATTCTCAACATTGAGGTCGTAGATTTTCCAGCCTTGCGATGTTTTTTCAAGACGATAGTCCAGCGCAATGGGCTGCGTGTTGGCGCGCTGCGTGACTTGCGATTTGACCACGACATCCGTGGCATCGACTTCGCCACGTAAAGGCAAGACCTTCACGTTGGTTGCATCGTCGACGCGGGTAAAGGCGCCGCTGTAAGCGCGACCAAGCGTGCCCCGAAAAGCTTTGACCAGGGCTGCTTGTTGTTCGGGTGTCGCTTGTCGCCAATAGCGACCCGCCGCGAGTCGCGTCGTTTTTTCAAAATTGACGTTAGGCAAAATTAATTCATCAACAATTTGATTGACGCGGGTGGTGTTGCCCGCGCGCACACTCGCATCCGCTTTAAGCGCGACCAAGACTTGATCGGCAACCTGTTGCACAAAGTCGTTGGGCGCTGCGTTAGGATCGGGCTTGCTTTGCGCGTGTGAAAAGTGGTTGAACCCGAACAGTAAGCACAGGGCGAGTAGCCGGGATAAACAATAAATGCGAGACTTCATCAAACATATCCTTGCGAACAGTGAATGCTTATTTCGTGGGTGTCATGCCGAGTGCTTTTTCAGCGGTGGGCGCAGGCTCATCATCTTCATAATTGGGCGGCTTCTCGGCCTGGGCGCTTGAGCCAGCGACTTGAGCAATGCGTCGTTTTAGATAGGCGTCCCGAATAAAGCTGTAGCGATCAAGCGCAGTGCGATCAATCGTGTCGGTCAGCTCAAGTAGTGCCTCTCTGCGTTCGACCGCCTCAAGCCCATAAAGCGAATTGCGCAAATCGATATTGTTGATTAACGAGCCATAGCCAACCTGATTGACATAGAGGTCAACCGCTCTGCCGGCGCCGTCTCTTAACGTTGAAGAACCGATGATTGGCAAAACAAGGTAAGGACCGGACTCGAGTCCCCACACACCGAGTGTGACGCCAAAATCGTTCGGGATACGTTTAGCGCCGGTTTGACTTGCAAGGTCTAGGCAGCCGCCCAGACCCATCGTCGAGTTTAGTAATACGCGGCCAAAGGTGTTGAGGGCATCAACTTGGCGACCTTGCAGCGTACTGTTAAACCATGACCAGACATCGCCAAGATTTAAAAAAATGTTGTTAATACAACTGCGAACGGGTTGAGGAACAGCAAAGGCATAGGCCTGGGCCACAGGCTTGAATACGGCTCGGTCAACGGCATCGTTGAGCTCAAATACCGCTCGGTTTGAGGCCTCAAGCGGGTCATTTGCGTTGGGCGTGCCAAGCGTGTGCGTGGCACAGCCTGATAGAAGCGTCAGGGCAAACGTACAGGCTGCCAGGCTTAAAAAACGAATAGAAAAACGAATGCGCATGTTGCTTGACCGTTATTGAGCTGCTTTGGCTGGCTTAGGCGCTAACGCTGAGTCAGAGG
>CAIYCP010000440.1 GCA_903924715.1 uncultured beta proteobacterium | reverse complement strand
GATCGATTCATCATGCAAAATATTGTACCTATGAGTCGCAATTTTCTCGAGCTTCGTCAAGGGCAGCAACTGACCTTGACCCCTGCGCTGCAACAATCGATCAAGCTGTTGCAGCTTTCGACGTTGGATCTTGAGGCTGAAGTGGCGCGCGCTTTGGCTGAGAATCCACTGTTAGAGCAAGAGGGCACGCCATTGTACGAGCCTGGCGCGGGGGCAATGAGCCTGCGGGTTGGACAAGAGGCAATGAGTGCCGAGGCGCCAGACCGTGGTCAGGACGCAACACCTGAATCCAATGTGGACTATGCGCCCACGGCAGAGCGTGAGCGGGTCGAATTTTCAGCTGAGTCGCGCGGCTCGCGCGACGATGACTTTACCGATCGGCCCGAGCCAGCGCGCGAAAACAACCTGCGCGAATATTTGCTTGAGCAATTAGGCCTGACGCGCCTGAGTCAGCGCGATGCGGCAATCGTCGAACTGTTGATTGATGAGCTCACTGATGATGGGCTTTTAGCCTCGCCGCTTGATGAGATTGCGAGCTGGATGGACCCAGCACTGGGGCTTGAGGAAGATGATTTTCGCTGTGCCTTGAAGATGTTGCAGTCTTTTGATCCGCCGGGTGTGGGGGCGCGTGACCTGGGTGAGTGTTTAGACTTACAGCTTCAATTTGCTGACCCAGAGCGGCTTGTCGCGGTCAAAGATCAAGCACTGCTCGCCCTTGCACGCACGATCTGTCAGCATCATCTGGCGGTCTTGGCGACCGGCAATATGTTGAAACTGCGCGAGGTGCTGCAATGTGAGGCAGACCTGCTCAAGCGCGCGCACGCGCTAATTGTCAAACTCAATCCGCGCCCTGCAAGTGCCTGGAACATACCAGCGGCAGACTTTGCGGTGCCGGACGTACTCGTGCGTAAAACAGCAAGAGGCTGGGTCGTCTCGCTGAACGAGGCGGTGATGCCTAAGCTACGCGTCAACGCCATGTACGCCGAAGCCTTGGGCAGCCCCCGTAGCGGCGCACATACGGCCCTGCATGGTCAGCTTCAAGAGGCGCGTTGGATGATTCGTAATGTGGCGCAACGCTTCGAAACCATTTTGAAAGTTTCGCAAGTGATTGTCGCGCATCAACAAGCGTTTTTTTCAAAAGGTTGGGGGGCGGTACGGCCGCTGACACTGAGAGACATTGCTGCTGAAATTGGCATGCATGAATCAACCATTTCGCGTGCGACGACACAAAAATTTATATTGACGCCCCATGGCACGTTTGAGCTCAAACGGTTTTTTAGTACGGGGCTGACGACTGAGGGTAAAGAGGCGACCTCGGCGACGGCGGTACAAACGCGCATACAGGTTTTAATTACTACCGAAGATCGTAAGAAACCATTGTCAGACAGTCAGTTGGTGAGCCTGCTAGATCAAGATGGCATTACGATTGCGCGGCGAACGGTCGCCAAGTATCGAGAGTTGTTGCGTATACCGACAGCACCTTTGCGCAAATCGCAGGCCGGCGCGCGTTAGCCACCCAAGACCTGCTCGTTCGGCCTGGCCGGACAGTCTGCGGTTTTACCCCAGGCATCATTGGGGGCGCAATATTTATGACGAACGTTTTGCAAGCAAGTCGGACGCTGAAAAAAATTCACATTCGCGCATTGATCGAGTTCTTTCTTTAAAGACTGTTGCCACGAGATGACCGTGACGGTGATGCCGGGCGGCACAGGTGGCGCGACCGGTCGTTGCGAGACAGGCGGCGCAGTTTCTTTAATGACTCCGAAATCAGGCGGCCGCACAGGGAGCTTGCTGTCGCTTGCTAGTCGTTTGGCATCTGCGGCTTCAGAGCCTTCGCCTGTCTGTTCATTGTCGTCATCTTGATCGATCTTCATCGCATTAGGATCTGTATCGAAGTCATCTGCTGCGATGGCTTCGATGGCCCATTCGATTGGGTCGAGTTCGCGAGGAATACCCAACGTGCCGTCGATACGAGGTTGAGGAGGTTGCGCCGTGATGGGGCGACCATTGGCGTCAAGTTTAAGCGTGCTGTCGAGTTTGTCGGCGACCGAGGCGATTGTTTCAGGCGCGCGGGTCACCAGCCAATTGCCTAATTCGACGCCGCCATGCCACGAAGCCACTGCGGCAAGCATTAAGAAGACAATTAGAACGCGCCAAGACATAAGGGATCTCTGAAGAGCGAAGATTAAACTTTATCGGCAAACACTTGCCCGCCGTGTTCGCGCATGGCGTGAAAGCGAATCGCCGGATAACGCTCTTCGGCGACACGCAGTTGGGCGGTTGAACTCACTAAAAACGCCGGCGCTTCGACAACATCATAGGCGATGTTTGAGGCATTTGCGTCGATGAATTTTCGGAGTTCTTTAGGGTCTTGCGCCGTGACCCAGCGGGCCATGTTGTAGCGCGAAGGCATCAAACGGGCTTCGGCACCGTATTCGGCTTGCAGACGGTGTGCCACGACTTCAAACTGTAATTGACCGACGGCGCCCAGCAATAGAGCACCACCCGCGGCGAGCGGTCTGAACACTTGAATTGCACCCTCTTCGCCCAGCTGTAAGAGCCCGGTGCGTAGTTGTTTTGTTCGCAAGGGGTCTTTGGTTTCAACCGCCTGAAAAAGCTCGGGTGCAAAAAAAGGCAAGCCGGTAAAGTGTAAGGCCTCACCTTCGGTGAGTACGTCACCCAAATGCAAAATCCCGTGATTGGGGATGCCGATCACATCGCCGGCATAGGCTTCATCGACAAGCTCTCGACGTTGAGATAAAAAAGATACAACGTTATTGGGTCGAATCTCTTTGTTGTTACGCGATACTTTCAGTCGCATTCCACGATCAAACTTACCCGAGCTGACGCGTACAAAGGCAACGCGGTCGCGATGAGCAGGATCCATGTTGGCCTGGACCTTAAAGACCACACCGGTAAATTTGGATTCTTCTGGGTGAACAATGCGCTCAAGTGCTTGGCGCGAGCCTGGCGGCGGGGCTTGATCCACAAGCGCATCAAGAACCTCTTGTACGCCAAAGTTATTAATGGCTGAGCCAAAAAATACGGGGGTTTGCTTGCCTGCTAAAAAAGCAGCCGGGTCAAAGGTTGGTGCAGCGGCTTGAATGAGTTCAATTTCACCTTTGGCTTGTTCAAACGAACTACCAAAGCGCTTTGCGATTTCTGGGTTGTCGAGCCCATCGATAAAGTCGTCATCGGTGTCATGGCGACGTTCTTGCCCAGATTTAAACAAGCGCATGCGATTACGCTGAATATCAAAGACGCCACCAAAGGCCTTGCCCATACCAACAGGCCAAGAAAACGGTACCGCATCCATGCCGATATGCTGTTCAATTTCGGATAACAGTTCAAGCGGTTCGCGCACTTCGCGATCCATTTTATTGATGAACGTGATGATCGGTGTATTGCGGGCTCGGCAAACTTGTAGCAAGCGAATCGTTTGTGGCTCGACACCGTTGGCCGCGTCAATCACCATTAAGGCGGCATCGACCGCGGTGAGTACCCGATAGGTGTCTTCAGAAAAGTCTTGGTGACCGGGCGTATCGAGCAGGTTGATGACGCAGTCGCGGTATTCCATTTGCATCACAGAGGAGGCGACCGAAATGCCACGTTGCTTTTCAATCTCCATCCAGTCAGAAGACGCGTGCCGCGAAGCTTTACGTGCTTTGACACTACCGGCGATTTGGATCGCGCCCGCAAAAAGCAGAAGCTTTTCGGTGAGCGTCGTCTTACCGGCATCAGGGTGAGAAATAATGGCGAACGTTCGGCGTCGCGCGACTTCTGTTTGAATACTCATGATGGTGAATTTTACAGGCTGGCGCAGCCAGCCTGAGTGCGTTCGTTACTTGTTAAACAGGGCTGGACGGCGTGAACGGTTTGCCGAGTCGCCGCTGCGTGGAGTTGAGCCGGATGGCGTTGCTGGACGGCTGGCGGTACGCGCGCCAGCACCGGTACCGGTGCCGGTTCTGACCGGAGCGCCAGTTGCGTGTGGTGCGCGGGCACCCGTTGGTGCGTCGCGTCGTTGAGCGGGCCTGTTGTCGCTGTGTGCGTCGCGGCGCGGTGCGCTACTTGGCCCTTGGCCAGTTCGGCCAGGACGTGCCGCCGCACCTGAGCTGCTGGGGCGTGCTGAGCGTTGTTGCGGGCGACGTTGACCATCGCGCCGACCTTCAGAGCGAGCTTCGTCGTCTGCGCCGTGCGGCGACGGGGGTGAGGCGGTCCAGCCCGTTGGTGCAGGCAATTGAGGGATGGTCTTTTTGATGATCCGCTCGATTGCTTTGAGGTATTTGATCTCGCTTGAGTCGACCAAAGACACGGCAGAACCCGCCGCACCGGCGCGACCTGTACGGCCGATACGGTGCACATAATCTTCGGGGATATTCGGCAATTCAAAGTTCACGACCTGAGGAAGTTGGTCGATATCAAGACCACGCGCGGCGATGTCGGTGGCGACTAAGACGGCCACTTTGCCCTTCTTAAAGTCGTCGAGCGCGCGGGTGCGGGCAGCCTGACTTTTATTGCCATGAATGGCGCTGGCTGACAGCCCGTCTTTAACGAGCTTTTCGGCTAAACGGTTTGCACCATGCTTAGTGCGCGTAAACACTAGCACTTGATGCCAGCCGCTTTCGCTGATGATATGGCTTAGGATGTCACGCTTGTGCGCCTGATCCACCATATATACGGTTTGTTCGACACGTTCGGCCGTTGTGTTGCGTGCGGCAACCGAGACTTCAGTGGCGTTTGATAAAACACTTTTTGAAAGCTCGCGAATTTCGTCTGAGAACGTCGCCGAAAACAGCAGATTCTGACGCTGGCGCGGCATCATCGCCAAAATTTTACGAATATCGCGAATAAAGCCCATATCAAGCATGCGATCGGCTTCGTCGAGCACCAAAATTTCGACACCAGACAGATCGACCGTGCGCTGCTGGCAGTGATCGAGCAAACGACCTGGCGTTGCAACCAAGATATCAATGGGTTTGCGCAAGGCAGAGAGTTGAGGGTTGATATTGACGCCGCCAAAAATCACCATGGAGGATATTTTGGTATGGCAGCCGTAGGTTTTGACAGACTCTTCAACCTGAGCGGTCAGCTCGCGGGTTGGCGTCAAAATGAGTACGCGCGGGCGCCCTGCTTTGCGTACTTCAAGGGGTTTGGCCAAAAGCATATGCAAAATGGGCAGCGTAAAGCCCGCCGTTTTGCCCGTGCCGGTTTGTGCAGCGGCTAATAGATCGCCACCAGCAAGTACGCGTGGAATGGCCTGTGCCTGAATGGGGGTGGGCGTGGTGTAGCCGGCATCGGCAATCGCACGCATAAGGGGATCAGCCAACCCGAGGTCAGCAAAAGTAATCGTAGTAGACAAGAGAACAGCTCCATCGTCGTGCCGGCCTGCATATGATGCGGGCTCCAATCGGGGCAGACGAACAGGGAGTAAAAACGCCTTGGAGGCGAGCGCCCACAGAGTTGGGGCTTAGCGCGACACGAGGACTGGAACGTTGTGCCGTGCAGCAATTGTACGCTAAATACGCGTGAGCCTCACCTTTATTCTCATCTCAGCGGGGTTGTCGTTCCCGCTTAAACGTCTGGATTGACCGCCAACGGCACTAAAAAGTCTTGGCTGATACCGCTACCGACGGCATTAATGCGACTTAAAAACTCAGTGAGGTAGACGTGCAAGCCTTGGACAAAGATTTGTTCAATGTTTTGATCACGCAGCGCTGAAAGTAGACGAAGGGCGGCCGCTTGGGTGTCTGACGATTGACTATTTCTGACCCGAGACAAGGTGTCCACGACCGCATGCAGGCAGGCAAGAAGCGAGCGCGGCATGTCCATACTCAGTATGAGCAATTCAGCGATGCGCTCTGGTGTGATTACGTCGCGATAGACTTTGCGGTAGTTTTCGAAAGCAGAGACCGAACGCAAAATCGCGGTCCAATAATAAAACTCATCGACTGGGTCCGTAGTTTCGTCCCGCACCTCGCTTGCAGCTAAAAACTTTACGTCTAGAAGCCGGGCCGTGTTGTCTGCGCGCTCAAGAAATGTGCCGAGCTGAATAAAGTCGTAGGCCTCGCCACGCATCATGGTGCCAAGATGCACGCCACGAATTAGATGAGATCTGAATTTCACCCATTCAAAAAACTCGGCAGGGGCAGACTGCAACATGCCTTCGCGCATCAAACGCTGCGCGTCTAGCCACGTCGTGTTGATGGTCTCCCAAAGCTCAGTGGTAATTGAACCTCGAACGGCACGTGCATTTTCGCGCGCACCCTGCAGGCATCGCATGATCGACGAAGGGTTGTTGGTATCGGTCACCATAAACTGCATCACTGCGCCGGGGGTCGGGCTTGGGTATTCAACACTAAACGCCTGGTTCAACTCAGAAATTTCTAACAAAGCACACCAGGCGCGCTCGATGGTTTTTGCTGATTGCGGAAGTAACGACATCTGATAGTTCACGTCAAGCATCCTGGCCAGATTTTCGGCCCGCTCTGTATAGCGCGACATCCAGTACAAGTGATCAGCAGTTCTTGAAAGCATGAGAGAGATGTCCGGATCGATCTAGTGTTCAAGAACCCAGGTGTCTTTCGTGCCGCCACCCTGTGATGAATTTACGACGAGTGACCCTTCTTTTAATGCGACGCGTGTCAAACCACCGGGCACCATACGCACGTGTTGCCCCGACAGTACAAAGGGCCTCAGATCAATGTGACGCGGTGCAATGCCGGCCTCTACATAGGTTGGGCAGGTTGAGAGTGCAAGCGTCGGTTGAGCTATATAGTTGCTCGGATTCGAAAGTACACGTGCCTTAAAGTCATCGATCTCTGCGCGGGTTGAAGCAGGCCCAACCAGCATGCCATAGCCGCCGGCCCCGTGAACTTCTTTGACAACAAGGTCTTGCATGTTTTGTACGACATGATCAAGCTCGTCGGGCTTTCGGCACATGAAGGTGGGTACATTTGCGATGAGCGGCTCTTCGCTTAAATAAAAGCGAATCATGTCTGGCACGAAAGGATAGATTGACTTGTCATCGGCGACACCTGTGCCGATCGCATTACAAATGGCGACATTGCCTGCGCGATAGGCGCGCAGTAAACCCCTGGCGCCTAGTGTTGAGTCATCGCGAAAAACTTCGGGGTCAAGAAAGTCATCATCGACGCGCCGGTAAATCACGTCGACCTGCCGCGGACCTTGGGTAGTGCGCATAAAGACAGCGTCGTTTTGAACAAAAAGATCTTGCCCCTCGACAAGCTCGACGCCCATTTGCTGTGCTAGAAATGCGTGTTCAAAATAGGCCGAGTTGTACATCCCCGGGGTCAGGACGATGACGTTGGGCTGTGTGCCAGCGTTTGGAGCAGAATTGCGAAGGGTATCAAGCAATAGATCTGGGTAGTGTGCAACAGGCTCAACGCGATGTTGCGCGAATAGTTCAGGAAACAAGCGCATCATCATTTTGCGATTTTCGAGCATGTAAGACACGCCAGAGGGTACGCGCAGATTATCTTCAAGCACAAAGAGTTCGCCGGTCTGGGCACCGTGATTGGCACGCACAATATCAATCCCCGCAATGTGCGCATAGATCTTGTTGGGCACGCGAACCCCGCGCATCTGAGGGCGAAACTGCGCATTGTTCAGCACTTGTTCGGCTGGGATCAAACCTGCCTTCAGGATGTGCTGCTCGTGATAGACATCGTGCAGAAACATATTGAGTGCCTGCACGCGCTGTTTTAAGCCTCGCTCAAGCTTTGCCCATTCAGCCGCCGGGAAAATGCGGGGGACGATGTCAAAGGGGATCGTACGCTCGGTCCCGTCCGAGTCCCCGTACACGGCAAAGGTGATCCCAACGCGTCTGAAGATCAGCTCTGCCTCATCGCGACGCGTTTGCAGCAGGCGCTCGGGTTGCTGAGCGAGCCATTTGGCAAAGCCTTGGTAGTGCGCCCGCGCGCTTGTGCTGGGGCACGCCCCGAGGGGCGGACGCGCTCCGCTGGTGTCTACCATTTCGTCAAACGCTATTGGTCGCGCTAGATCTTGCATGAGGGTCGCCTTTGACCGTAGTGAACCGCCGACAAAAATAGGCATTACGCACGACTAGACGCATGCTTATTAGTGACAAAGCAAATTTCATGCCATCAGAGAGGTTGGCCTAGCCCACTGGCACACTTATTGCTAAGTCTGACATATGCCAATCCATGTTTCACTTCATCACGTTACGACCTATCGCTACGACAAACTGATTAACCTGGGCCCCCAGGTGATTCGGTTAAAGCCAGCGCCGCACTGTCGTACCCGAATTTTGTCGTACGCGTTGCGTGTGACGCCGGCCAGCCATTTTTTAAATTGGCAACAAGATCCCTTTGCGAACTACTTGGCGCGCGTGGTCGTTCCTGAAAAAACACGTGAATTTCAAGTTGAAGTCGATTTAGTAGCCGAAATGTCGGTGTACGACCCCTTTGATTTTTTTCTCGAGCCTGCTGCCGAAACGTTTCCGTTTAAGTATGCGGCAGACTTGAAAGCAGATTTGGCGCCCTATCTGCGCCCAGAGCCGGTCGGGCCAAAATTTACGACGTTTTTGAAAAATATGCCCCACCGCGCGCGGCGCAGCATCGATTTTTTAGTTGAGATCAACACGCGATTGCATCGTAAAGTGAGCTATACGATTCGAATGGAGCCAGGGGTACAAACGCCTGAAGAAACGCTCACGCTTTGTTCGGGATCGTGCCGCGACACAGCGTGGTTGATGGTTCAGGTGTTCAGGCATTTTGGGCTGGCGGCACGCTTTGTTTCGGGGTATTTGATTCAGCTCAAGCCAGATGTCGAGGCGGTTGATGGCCCAACCGGGGCGGCGCAAGACTTTACGGACTTGCATGCCTGGTGTGAAGTGTATTTGCCTGGTGCCGGTTGGATTGGTCTGGATGCGACGTCTGGCCTGTTAGCGGGCGAAGGGCATATACCGATTGCCTGCACGCCTGAGCCGTCTTCGGCTGCGCCCATCTCTGGTGCGCTTGATGAGTGTGAGGTTGAATTTGAGCACCAAATGTCAGCGTTGCGCGTGTTTGAATCGCCCAGAGTCACTAAGCCTTATGACACCCAGCAGTGGCAACACATTGCAGCGTTAGGAAGCAAGGTGGACGTCGATCTCACTGAGCAAGACGTGCGTCTGACGATGGGGGGCGAGCCGACCTTTGTGTCGGCGCTCGACCGTGATGGGGCAGAGTGGAATACTGAGGCTCTTGGCCCGACGAAACGCGGCCTAGGTTTGGCACTGATGCAGAAGTTGCGGCACCGTTATGGTGCAGGTGGCTTTTTGCATTTTGGGCAGGGTAAGTGGTATCCGGGTGAACAATTGCCCCGCTGGTCTTTATCGGCCTACTGGCGCACCGACGGCCAGACGTGCTGGAGCGACCCCACGCTGTTTGCCGACGAACGGGAAGAGCAGCACTACACGACCGAAGATGCAAAGCGCTTTCTCAATACGCTGACAGAAAAACTGGGACTCGAACAAAAATACGTACAGCCCGCGTACGAAGATACTTTTTATTATTTGTGGCGTGAGCGTACGCTTCCGGTCAACGTTGATCCGTTTGACGCTCGGCTTGATGATGAGATGGAGCGTGCCCGGCTCAGGCGTGTCTTTGCTAATCAGCTCGCCACCCCAGTGGGCTATGTGTTGCCGCTGGCGGCGCATGATGGGCAAGAGGGCACACAGCCTCGTTGGCGCACGAGTCCCTGGTTCTTGCGTGACGACAGAATGCACCTCATTCCGGGAGACTCCCCGATGGGCTATCGTCTGCCGCTTGACTCGTTGCCGTGGGTGAAGAACACAGAGCGACCCCTGGCGCCCGATGCCGATCCGTTTGCTTTGCGCAATGCGTTACCAAGCGCGGCGACATTGCGCATGCAAGGGACTGCTTCTTCACGCGGTGAGCTGAGCAGTCATGCTAAAGCACAACGATCAGCAGAGAGGACGGAGCCGCTTGAAAAGTTTAAGTCGGCAGGTGAGTTGACCCGAACAGCGCTGTGCGTCGAGGTGCGCAATCCAAACCGCAGCAATGGCCCTAAGTTAGAGTTTACTGAGCCGCAGTGTTCAGTCCTGTATGTTTTTATGCCGCCACTTAAACGGCTCGATGACTATTTGGCCTTGCTTGCGATGATAGAAGTCACGGCGTGCGAGCTTGCACAGAAGGTTGTGATTGAAGGCTACGCCCCGCCGCGCGATCCGCGGCTTACCGTTCTACAAGTCACGCCTGACCCCGGGGTGCTCGAGGTCAATATTCATCCCGCAAAAAATTGGAATGAACTGGTAGAGCACACTGAATTTCTTTATCAAGCGGCGCACGCTACGCACTTAAGCAGTGAAAAATTCATGAACGATGGCCGGCACACCGGCACAGGGGGCGGCAATCATTTTGTCATGGGGGCCGCCACGCCGACGGATAGCCCTTTTTTGCGTCGCCCAGATCTATTGTCGAGTTTGTTAGCCTTCTGGCATAACCATCCCTCGTTGTCGTACCTGTTTTCGGGCTTGTTTATTGGGCCCACCAGCCAGGCACCTAGAGTAGATGAAGCACGCAATGATCAACTCTATGAGTTAGAAATTGCGATGCAAGAAATTGAGCGACAACAACAGCAGCCTGGGGGCTGCCGGCCCTGGATGATTGATCGCGCCCTGCGCAATATCTTGATCGATGTCACAGGCAACACCCATCGATCCGAATTTAGTATCGATAAACTATATTCACCTGATGGTCCGACGGGTCGGCTTGGTCTGCTTGAGCTGCGTGGTTTCGAAATGCCACCTCATGCCCAAATGAGTTTGGTCCAGCAGTTATTGATCCGTGCATTGGTGGCGTGGTTTTGGAAAACGCCGTACCGTGCGCCAGGTAAAACACGCTTGACGCGGTGGGGGACGCAACTGCATGACCGGTTCATGTTGCCGACCTTCATTCAAATGGATTTCGAAGATGTTCTGGCTGAAATAAAGCGTGCTGGGTTTGCTTTTGAAAAAAAATGGTTCGAGCCACATCTGGAATTTAGGTTTCCATTGATTGGTCATACAGAGTTACGAGGCATGCAGCTCACGTTGCGCTCGGCTCTTGAGCCGTGGCACGTGATGGGCGAAGAAGGCGGTGGAGGTGGCATGGTGCGCTATGTCGACTCTTCTGTTGAGCGCCTCGAGCTCAAGGTGTCAGGCTTTACGGATAATCGCTATGTCATTGCTGTGAATGGTGTTGCGCCAAACTTACAGCCAACAGGTATTGAGGGCGAGTTTGTGATTGGCGTCAGGTATCGCGCCTGGAGTCCGCCTTCCGCACTGCATCCGACAATTGGTGTGCATGCACCGCTGACCTTTGATCTGGTGGACAATTGGCTATCGCGTTCGCTCGGGGGCTGCCGCTATCACGTGGTGCATCCGGGAGGTCGGAGTTACGATACCTTACCGATTAATTCGTTTGAAGCAGAAAGTCGTCGGCGCGCAAGATTTTTTAGACTTGAACATACGCCTGGCCACATCACGTTACAGCCGAGCGCCACTGTTTCAGAATTTCCATTTACACTCGATTTACGCCGCACACAATAATTTAGAGTTTAAGTCTTTATGTCTTCTGACACTATGTCTACGCAAGAGTCTGTCGTGCACGAGCAAAAACTGCGTGAGCAAGTGTTTTTGTTGGCGCGTAATCTTGCTGCGCCGGTCAAGCTTGGCCATTACGACGAGTTGCGTGACACTGGCAGGCAGTTGCACAAGCCCTGGCAAACATTTTTTAGCTATCTCGGCGAAGCCGGAATTGCTGGGCTGCAGCAAAGCACAGAGACGATTGATCGCCTGATTCAGCAAAACGGGATCACGTATAACGTTTACGGTGACCAGCAGGGCCAAACACGCCCGTGGTCGCTGAACGCCTTGCCCTTACTTATTTCGCCGGCTGATTGGCGCGGGATTGCGACTAGTTTGCAGCAACGTGCCAAGTTATTGAATGCCATTTTGCAAGACGTGTATGGCGAGCAGCGGTTGATTCGCGGGGGCTATCTGCCGGGGGCACTGGTCCTGGGTAACCCGGGATATCTGCGTGCCATGCAAGGTGTGAAGCCCCTGGGCGGTATTTATTTGCACGTTGTTGCGTTTGACATCGCCCGTGGGCCCGATGGGCGGTGGTGGGTGATCGGCCAGCGCACCCAAACACCATCGGGTTTAGGTTACGTGCTTGAAAACAGGTTGACGGTATCGCGCGTGTTTCCAGAAGCGTATCGCGAGATGCGTGTGCAGCATGTCGCCTCAAGTTATAAGCGACTGCTTGATTCTATGGCAAGCGCGGCAAGTACGATTGCTCAAGGAGCACCTCGTTTTGCGTTATTGACGCCAGGGCCTTACAGCGAAACCTATTTTGAACATGCGTACTTGGCACGTTATCTTGGTTTGCCGCTCGTCGAGGGGGCCGATTTGGCCGTGCGCGACGATAAGCTCTATTTAAAAACGATGCATGGCTTGCAACGGATTCACGGTTTATTGCGCCGCTTAGATGATGACTTTTGTGACCCCTTAGAGTTACGCGCAGATTCGAGTCTAGGGGTACCAGGCCTGTTGCAGGCGATTCGTGCGGGCAGTGTGGTGATGGCCAATGCCCTTGGCACGAGTTTTCTAGAGTCACCAGCCGTGCAAGGGTTTTTGCCGGCGATGTCAGAATATTTGTTGAACGAGCCTTTAAAGATGCCCTCGCTCAATACGTGGTGGTGCGGTGAAATCGCAGCCTGGAAAGATATTGCCCCTGACTTGCATACGCAGGTCATTAAGCCGACCTATGCCACGAACCCCACCACCAACTTTCAACCGGCGATCGCGAGCTTGCTTCAACCTGAAGAGCTTGAGCAATGGCGAAATCGGATTGATTCACAACCTGATATTTATACGACGCAAAGCTACTTGCCATTTTCACAAGCACCAACCTGGCAAGGGGATGGGATCGCACCGCGCACGGCGATGTTGAGGGTGTATGCGATTGCCTCGGGGGCTGGGCAATGGCAGTTGTTGCCGGGTGGGATGACGCGGATCGCGACGGTTGATCCGCACATCGTTTCAATTCAAAGTGGTGGCAGTACCCTTGATACCTGGGTGATGACGGATCAACAAGTTGATACGTTTTCACTGCTGCCGAATCGCGCACGCTTGCCGCGTTGGACGGCGACGGAGCAGCTGGTGTCGAGCCGCTCGGCTGAGAGTTTGTTTTGGTTGGGGCGTTATACCGAACGCTGTGAGTCAATGGTTCGGTTGGCAAAAGAAGCGCTCGTCTTGGTCAGTACGAACCAACAGGATAGCTTGCCGGTACTCAATGATGTGATTGGTAGCTTGGGACGTATCCACGGGTTGATTCCTGAAGGCACACCAAGCCTGACAAAATCTGCGTCAGCCTTTGGGCGCACGTTGATTGCACATCTGATCCAAAAGGATGTGCGAGGCTTGCTTGACCATCTTGAGCTTCTTGAGTTTTCACTGAAAGCCGTGCGCGATCGTCTGCCGGCAGAGCACGCTGAAATTGCACAAGCGATGAAGCATATGCTTTTGCACAATACCGTTCAGTACTCAGCAGAAGCACCACCCAGCGTTGCCAAACCGCGTAAACGCGCAAATCGGCCTGCTGCGCGAAGTGCAATCGACACGATCGAGGTGCTCGATGCGGTTGGGATTCAACTGGTTGCCTTGGTTGGGTTTCAATCGGATCGAATGACCCGTGATCTGGGTTGGCATATGTTGGCCGCTGGCCGCTTGATCGAGCGTCTGGTGAATCTCAGTGGTGTTCTCACCGCCTTTTTTTCGCAGGCTGCGGTGTATACGCCCAGAGGATTTGAAACCCTGTTAGTCCTCTTTGACAGTTCGATCACCTACCGTACACGCTATCAGCGTCAGCAAGATGTGACCGCGCTCATGGATTTGTTGGTGACAGACGAAACCAATCCACGCTCGATCAACTGTATTTTGCAAGCGTTAAAAATAGAAATCGGGCATATGCCCAATGGTGCGTTGTTACTTGAAGCGCTACCTGCGTTTGATCCCCATGAAGATTCAGTGCTTGCACAAGTTGAGATGGTGCGTGAGCTGGGTAAGTTTGGTGCAAACTTATCTGATGAAATCAATCGACGATTTTTTGCATTAGCCGTTGATCGGCACTTTGCGTCATGACGAAGATTCAAATCGAACACGATTCTGACTATACCTATCAGACAGAGGTTGAACTCGCGCACCACTTGGCATACTTGCGCCCGCGTAATACCGACTGGCAAAAGGTATTGTCGACAGAGCTTGAAATTTTGCCCAAGCCAGATACGCAAACAGAAGGCCATGACGCCTTCGGTAATCGCCGAACATTTTTTACCTTGTCCACACCGCATGCGGCGCTGAAAGTGCGTGCCCGTTCAGTCGTGACATTGATCGACCGTTATGCAAAGTTTGATGTAGAGCAATCCCCGGCCTGGGAAGACGTACGTGATGGGCTGGCCTACGCGTTAGATCGCCCATACCTCGCTGCGAGTGAGTTTGCGTTTCCGAGCCCCTACGTGCCGCGGTTAGTTGAGTTGCGTCGTTATGCCGAGCACTCGTTTAAGCCAAGGCGCAACCTGGCTGAGGCAAGTCTTGAACTGTCCTCCAGAATTTATAAAGATTTTAAATACGCACCCACCGCAACGGAAGTACATACGCCGATTCTTGAGGCCTTTAATAAACGAGCGGGTGTGTGTCAGGATTTCTCGCATATTTTGATCGGTTGTTTGCGCGCCATGGGCTTGAGTGCACAATACGTGAGTGGTTATTTATTGACTAGGCCTGTGTCGGGCACCGCAAAGTTGCGCGGCGCGGACGCGTCTCATGCCTGGGCGGCGGTATATTGCCCGCAGGCTCCGGGACATTGGCTAGAGCTTGATCCAACAAATAATGTGATGGCGGGGTTAAGCCATGTGCGCCTGGCGATCGGTCGTGATTTTGGAGATGTGTCGCCGTTGCGTGGCGTGATACGTGGCGGTGGTGAGCATGAACTTGCAATTGGCGTGACGGTTGAAGCCGTCGATCAGCCACTAGCAACGTAAGCCACTCAGCGGTCGTGGCGTCATACCGCTACGAGATTTAAAGAAGCTTAGCGTAGTGCAGCAACATTAATCATTGGCTCACCGCGCTTCCAGTAGCCTAGATTTTCGATAAATTTTTGTGCCATACGATGCAAAATTGCATCCGAAAATCCGGCCGTGTGCGGTGTCGCAATCACGTTGGGCATATCCCACAAGGGCGAGTTCGGATCCAGTGGTTCTTGCGCAAATACGACAAGATAGGCACCAGCGAGGCGACCG
>CAIYCP010000439.1 GCA_903924715.1 uncultured beta proteobacterium | reverse complement strand
GCGTTGCATCAAGCGAAATTTATGCTCAGCGGCCTAGAGGTCGATACGGCCCGCATGCTTAAAAATTTAGATTTATCGGGTGGTTTGATTGTTTCCGAGGCGGTGATGATGGGCTTGGCGCCGCACATCGGTCGTCAGACTGCACACGATGTGGTGTATGACGCCTGTCGCATTGCTGCAACCAAAGGGCTGAAGCTTGCTGAAGTGCTCTATACCGATGCAAAAATTTCAAGCAAGCTTGATCGAGCGACAATTGACCGCCTCTGTGACCCCGCGAATTATTTGGGCGCTGCGCCAGAAATGGTCGATCGCATGCGCGCCTGGAAGTCAAAATATTGAAGTCGATTGTTTCAAATTCACGAGCAAAAAAAAAATGAAAAAAATCGTAAAAATTTTAGGAATATGTCTGTCAATATGGGTAGGATGCGCAACCCTTGTGCAGGCTCAGGATTTTCCGTCTAAGCCTGTCAAATTGATTGTGCCGTTTCCGCCAGGTGGTGGAACCGATATCTTGGCGCGACCCATCGCACAAAAACTTTATGAAAAATGGGGTCAAACCGTCATTGTTGAAAATCGTGGGGGTGCGGGCGGCAACATTGGCACTAAGGCTGCTGCGGATGCGCCGGCCGATGGTTACACCTTAATACTTGGTACCGTAGGTACGCATGCGGTGAATCAGAGTTTGTATGTGAGCGCGGGCTTTGATTCAACGATTGATTTTGCTGCGATCACCATGGTGGCCAACACGACGAATATTCTCGTGGTCCATCCTTCGGTGCCAGCTCAAACGATGGCTGAATTGTTGGCGTATGCCCGAGCAAATCCAAATAAATTGAATTACGCGTCGCCAGGTAACGGTAGCCCCTCGCATCTTGCGACTGAAATTTTTAAAAGTATGGCGGGTGTAGAGCTCGTCCATGTGCCTTACAAGGGCAGTGGCCCGGCGCTCGCCGATATGCTGGGTGGGCAAATCCAGTTTTGGATCGCCAACTCCCCCGTTGTGCTGCAGCATATTGAGACGGGCAAGCTGCGCGCACTCGCCTCAACAAGTGCGAAGCGTCCAGCGGTAGCTGCCAATATTCCAACAATCGATGAGGCGGGGTTAAAGGGCTACGAGGCAGACACTTGGTTTGGGATTTTTGCACCTGCTAAGACGCCTAAAGGGGTGCTCGCCCAGTTGAATCAGGATATTGTTGCGGTATTAAATTTGCCTGATGTTCGTCAAAAGTTTTCAGCAGAAGGCGCTGAGATCGTCGCTGATAGCTCGGCCTCCTTTACTCAAAGACTACATGCAGATATTGCCAAATGGAAGAAAGTCATTGTTGATCTGAAATTGAGAGTTGAATAGTGATGATTGCCGAGGCGCTTGGCGCATTCGTATCGAAGCTTGATCCCAAGAGTTTGTCCGAAGAGGTGACAAACGCGATTAAGTTACGTGTGCTCGATACCTTGGGGGTGGGTGTCGCGGGTGCTCAACTGGGTTTAAGCCGTCCGGTCATTGGTTTGTTTGAGTCGGCGACTCAGGCGGCGCAAGTGTGGGGGCTGCCCATGCAAGGGAGTGTGCGCGAAGCTGCGCTGGCAAATTGTTATGCGACGCATGGCACCTATCTTGAAGATGGGTCACGGTTTACGGGTGGGCACCCCTCGTCGGTGGTGATTCCTGCAGTGTTTGCACAGGCCGAAGCTGATCACTGCTCGGGTGCAGAGTTGATTGCCTCGACTTTGGCGGGCTATGAAGTTTTCTTACGCTTAGGGCGCGATACCTACCCTGCAAACGTTGGTCGAGGCTTTCAGCCGACCGCGATTTTAGCGGCGATCGCTTCTGCGGGCGGTGTCGCGCGGTTGCTCAAGCTTTCACCGCAAGCTGCAACGCATGCGTTGGCCATCGCGGCAAATCTTGGTGTTGGGATGAAGGAAGCCTTAAAGAGTTCTGCGTCACAACCCCTGCAGGTTGCCCGTGGTTGTGAAGGTGGCATTGTTGCGGCGTTGTTAGCCCGCACGGGCATGCAGGGTGCGCCTGAAGTTTTCGAAAAAGGCTTCTTGCCTGCGTTTGGGGGCTCGGTTCAGACCTCAACAGCCTTAGTTGGATTGGGCCAAGCGTATAGAATCTCAGAAACCTATCTTAAAAGGCATGCGGGTTGCAGAGGCAATCACGCACCTCTGGATGTGGCGTTAGAGGTGATTAAACAAGAGCAGCTTGATCCGGCGGATATCAAGCTGATGCGTGTGGGTGTAGATACTGTGACGTTGGCGGCTTCGATTGAGGCCCCGCTGAACGGAGAACAAACTCAGTTCAGTATCGGATTTTCAATTGCGGTCGCTTTGCTTCATGGTAATGCATCGATCTTTCAATATACTGAGGCTAGGCTAAACGAGTCGGCCGTGCAAGAGTTGATGAAAAAAATTCAGGTTGTTGCAGATATCGGGCTTGATGTAGGCTATCCAGAGAAGCGCGCAGCGACGATCGAAATTGAACTGCTCAATGGCAAGACGTTTAGGCATGCTATTGATAACGCGCGTGGAGAGCCAGAATGGCCTTTGCAGGCTTCTGAAATGGTGGATAAGTTTTACGCACACACGCAAGAAGTGCTGGGTGCTCGGACCAAGGCTGTACACGATATGGTGATGGATCTAGAAAACATTCCAGATATCGCCGAAATTGGGAAATTATTAATAACAACACGACATTAAACCAGCACTAAGGAGATCATATGGGCACCATTTCACCAATCATGATGAGCACTTCAGCCAAAATTCCACCCGGCCCCTTAAAGGATCGGGTGAGCGCTGACGAGTGGAAGACGCGCGTTGAGCTTGCCGCTTGCTACCGGTTGTGCGCACTCTACGGCATGACCGATATGATCGCTAATCATATTTCGGCGATGGTGCCTGGCGAGCCAAATCATTATCTGATCAACCCCTACGGGTTGCTGTACACAGAGATTACGGCTTCAAGCCTGATTAAAATTGATATTGACGGTAATATTGTTGATCGTCCCAATGAAGATTATGGGATCAATCGTACGGGGTTTGTGATCCACAGCGCGATACATTCTGCTCGCCCCGACGCTGCCTGCATTATTCACACACACACGCGTGCGGGCATGACCGTCTCAACTTTAAAGTGCGGCTTACTGCCTTTGACGCAGACTGCGACGCGTTTTGCTAAGGTGGCCTATCATCACTTCGAAGGGATCTCGGTGGATCTTGGCGAGCAAAAAAGTTTACAGCGCGATTTAGGCGATGCCGAGGTGATGATTCTGCATAACCATGGTTTGTTAGCGCTCGGCCCTTCGATCCCCGAGGCCTTTAACAGTATTTATCGCCTTGAACTCGCGTGTAAAGTGCAGGTCGATGCCATGGCCTGTAATGCCGAGTTGATTATTCCACCCGCTGATGTGGTTGCAAAAGCCAATGCGCAATGGGATCCGGGTGTAACGCGTCGCTATGGCATTCTTGAATGGCCTGCAATGTTGCGCCAGCTTGATAAGGTAGATGCTAGTTATAAAGAATAAGTCCCATGGGCGTCGTACCTGTTATTTGTTGAATGCCCGTTGATCCATTGCTGTATGTTTCGGAGATCTAAAATGAAACTGATTAAAACGCTAGCGGTCTTGTTTGCGCTTTGCTGCACAGCAGTGCAAGCACAAAACCTATCGATTGCAACGGGCGGTACGGGTGGGGTGTATTACCCCATGGGCGGCGGCTTAGCGGCGGTGTTATCCAAACAGGTTCCGGGTATGTCGGCCACCGCCGAAGTCACCGGGGGTTCAGTTGATAACTTGAATCTCATCGGCTCGGGTAAGCCTTACATTGCATTTTCGATGTCTGATGCCGCCAAAGATGCCTTGGTGGGCGAGGGTAAATTCACCGGTAAAAAAGTGGGTTTGAGCACGTTATTGGTCTTGTATCCAAACCGCATGCATGTCGTGACGGTTGAATCGACCAATATCAAGACGATGGCCGACTTGAAGGGCAAGCGTGTCAGTACGGGTGCGCCCGGCAGTGCTACAGAGGTGATGGCTTTTCGTTTGATTGAAGCGGCGGGTTTGAATAGAGAAAAAGATCTTAAGCGCGAGCGCTTAAGCGTTGCCGAATCGGTTAATGCTATTAAAGATCGAAAGATTGATGCATTTTTCTGGGTGGGCGGTTTACCGACTGCAGCGGTCACCGATCTGGCCAATAGCCCTGGCATGAAGATTGTGATGATTGACCACGCCACTGAAGTTGAAGCTATGAATAAAAAATATGGTGATTT
>CAIYCP010000438.1 GCA_903924715.1 uncultured beta proteobacterium | reverse complement strand
TTGACATTGAAGGGGTCGATGCAGCACATAAGCTGACCCTGCTTGCTTCTCTGGCCTTCGGCATCCCTGTGCAGTTTGATAAGGCGTACATCGAAGGGATTTCAAAGCTTGCCGCTGAAGATATCAAATTGGCTGAGCGTCTAGGCTATCGTATTAAGTTGCTCGGCATTTGCAAACGGCGTCCTCAAGGCATAGAGCTTAGAGTGCATCCTGCTTTGGTGCCAATCAGATCTTTATTGGCCAATGTTGAAGGTGCGATGAATGCAGTGCTGGTGAACGGCGATGCAGTTGGGCAAACGCTGTATTACGGTAAGGGCGCCGGCGAAGAGCCAACCGCCTCTGCAGTTGTTGCAGATTTAGTGGATGTGACGCGACTGCACACTGCTGATCCTGAACACCGCGTGCCTCATTTGGCGTTTCAGCCCGACGCCATGTCCGATACACCGATCTTATCGATTGAGGATGTTGTCACTTCTTATTATCTGCGCCTCACGGTCGCAGATCAGCCTGGCGTACTTGCTGACTTGGCGCGCGTGTTGGCCGACGCAAAAATTTCGATCGGTTCGATGATCCAGCAACCTTCTGAACAAGCTGAGAGCGCTGAGTTAATTTTCTTAACGCACGAGTCTCTCGAACGTAATATCAATGCCGCGATCGCACGCATTGAAAACTTACCCTTCGTACGTTCAAGCGTGACACGTCTGCGGATGGAAAGTCTGGCATGAAGTACATCTCAACCCGCGGAGGTATGCAAGCGCAGGGTTTCTCGGATATTTTGCTTGAAGGCCTTGCCCCCGACGGTGGTTTGGCCATGCCTGAACGTATTCCGCAGGTGTCGGCCGCTCAGCTTGAGTCTTGGCGTGCTTTGCCCTATCACGCACTTGCTGCTGAAGTGCTGGGCTTGTTTATTACCGACATCGACGCGCATCAACTCAAAGCCTTTACGAAAGAGTCTTATCGGGCTGAGGCATTTCAAAGTAAAGACATTGTGTCGTTTCGACCGCTTTACGATGGCCTGTCGCTTTTAGGGGTGTCTGAAGGCCCGACACTCGCGTTTAAAGACATGGCGATGCAGTTTTTGGGTCAAGTGTTTCCCTTTGTCTTGCGTGCACGTGGCGCCACGCTCAATATTTTGGGTGCAACCTCTGGGGATACCGGTTCAGCCGCCGAGTACGCGATGCGAGGCAAAGACGCATTGGCCGTATTTATGTTGTCGCCTTATGGGCGCATGAGTGCTTTTCAGCGTGCGCAAATGTATTCGCTGCAAGACGCCAATATTCATAACTTGGCAGTCAAAGGGGTCTTTGACGAAGCGCAAGACATCGTTAAAGCCTTGGCCGGCGATTTGGAATTTAAAAATAAATATCATTTAGGTGCCGTCAATTCAATCAATTGGGGGCGCATTGCTGCACAAGTTGTTTATTACGTTTACGGTTGGCTACGTGCAACGTCTGGCCCGGGGCAACAAGTCTCTTTTTCAGTGCCTTCCGGTAATTTTGGCAATATTCTGGCGGGGCACATTGCGCGCAGCATGGGGGTGCCGATTCGGCGCTTGGTGTTGGCTACAAATGAAAACAATGTGCTCGATGAGTTTTTTCGTACCGGAATCTATCGGCCGCGATCGGCAGCGCAGACCTTTTTGACGTCAAGTCCTTCGATGGATATTTCACGCGCCTCAAATTTTGAGCGCTTCGTGTTTGAGTTGGTTTCGCGAGATGCGACCCGTGTTGCACAACTATGGCGCGAGTTGTCTGCGAATGGCTATTTTGATTTGTCGGCTTATCTGCCAGAGTTCACCGAGCGTTATGGTTTTGTGTCGGGCACAAGCACGCATCAAGATCGGTTAGCGACGATTCGGCAAGTCATGACGCGTACGGGCTTGCTGATTGATCCGCATACTGCTGATGGCGTGAAGGTCGCAGCACCCTTCGTAGAAGAAGGGGTGCCAATGCTGATACTAGAAACGGCCTTGCCTGCGAAGTTTTCAGAGGTGATTCAAGAGGCACTCGGATATCCGGCACCGTTACCTCCAGGCCTTGAAAATCTCGAGTCTTTACCGCAAAAGGTCACGGTGTTGCCTTGCGATGTCGCGAGCGTGCGGGCCTATATCACTGAGCACGCGAGCCTGTAAACATGACCGTGCTCACGCCTCTTCATTTTGTTGCGATCGCGGTGGGCGCAACGCTTGGGGCTTGGTTGCGTTGGCTGTTAAGCCTTTGGCTCAATCGCCATGCCGATGCGCTACCTTGGGGCACATTTTCAGCCAATATGATTGGCGGTTATCTAATTGGTCTGATCATTGGCGTGGTCGCGGCACACCCCGAGTGGCCACCATTTTGGCGCCTATTGTTGGTCACGGGATTTTTAGGTGGCTTGACGACGTTTTCAACTTTTTCAGCTGAGACAGTCGCCTTTCTTGAAGAGGGGCGGTTCGGGATGGCACTGACGTACTCTGGCATTAGCCTTGCAGGCTCGTTGGTATTAACACTGTTAGGCTTAATGACCGCACGATTTTTGCAGGGTTAGGCTGCAGGCGTTAAGTTGGTCATCAGAATCTGCGCGGCCTGTTTGCCACTGCGTACCGCGCCCTCAAGCACCGCCGGGTAGCCTGTATCGGTCCAGTCACCTGCCAAACTCAGGCGCGGCCAGGGGCTTTGATTTGTCGGGCGTTGCAGCCCTGGTACTGCGGCAAAGGTTGCTCGCTTTTCAACAATCAATCGGTGCGTTTTGATCGCGGGCATTGACCCGTGTCTTGTGTGGCGCAAACTTGGATGACGTTGCGTTTGTTCGCGAATCTGAGCGCCTATGCACTCAATAAATTGTGCCCGATCGTGCTTTAAAAAATCTTCTGCATCACTGATCACCACGCTGAACTGATCCGAAGTTTGAGGACGTTTAAACACCCATTGTCCGAGATGTCCGCGCGCGGCTTCTTCATCGAGCAACATAATCGGTTGCGGCAACTCCCAGTTTGAAGCAAGTTGCAATGTCAGCGTTGCAATGGCGCGATAGCAAAAAGCGTTGAGTTGTCTCAGCAACTGATCGCTTTGCTCAGTGGGGGCTTCGGGCTTTAGGATGCGCGCG
>CAIYCP010000437.1 GCA_903924715.1 uncultured beta proteobacterium | reverse complement strand
CAAGCATCGTCACTTTGATACCTGCTTTCTCATTTTCTTTATTCAACGTGACACGCAACGCTTCGAGGTCAGTAATGTTGGCCTCATCATTATTTGTAACGTGTGGAATCATCACCCAGTTGCGATGCAAGTTTGCACCCGAGATCTTTTTAATTCGCGACAAAGGCTTAGAAGTAATCGAACCAAACTTTGTGAAGTCAACTTTTGGCCAGGGCAACAGATCTATCCCACCTCCGAGTGAGGCGCCACCCGCAGCAGCTGAACCGACACCCCCAATCAGGGCTTGTTTAACAAAATTCTGAATATCTTCTTGCACGATACGTTGCTTGGCACCAGAGCCCTTGACTAGAGCCAGGTCAACACCCAGTTCACGTGCAAACTTACGCACCGACGGAGAAGCGTGTGGCAGACCCGCCGTTGAGGCTGGCATTTCTAGCTTGCCCGCTGTTGGCACTGGCGCTGCGACAACCGGCGGCGCAACGACCGCAGCAACGGCGACGGGCGCGGGAGTGCTAGAGGCGACTGCGGCAGGAACAGCGACAGACGCAGCCGAACTGGCGGCCGAGGCCTCTAGCTGCAGCATGACACTACCCTTTTTAATCTTATCGCCGACCTTGACGGCAATCGACTTGATCACACCTGCCATCGCTGTCGGGATTTCCATTGAGGCCTTGTCTGACTCAACGGTAATCAAGCTTTGCTCGGCCTTAACCGTATCACCAATCTTGACTAAAATTTCAATGACTTCAACGGAGTCGAAATCCCCAATATCTGGAACTTCAATAGCTGTTAGATTGCTCATGCTGGATCTCTTTATTAAGCGTACTGGGGGTTGGCTTTATTTGGATCAATACCGTACTTTTTAATTGCAGCTGCAACTTGGCTGACCGGCACCGTGCCCTCATCCGCCAATGCACGTAACGTTGCCAGCACAACAAAATGACGATTTACCTCAAAGTGCTCGCGCAACTTTGAACGAAAATCTGAACGACCAAAACCGTCTGTGCCTAAGACTTTGTAAGCGCGTGACTTGGGCATGAACGGTCGAATTTGGTCCGCGAACAGTTTCATGTAGTCGGTCGACGCAATAATTGGCCCTTCAGTTTGCTCAAGCAGTTTCGTCACAAACGGAACTTGCACTTTGCCTGTCGGGTGAAGCATATTGTGGCGTTCGCAATCTAAACCATCGCGACGCAATTCAGTAAAGCTCGTCACGCTGAAGATGTCGGCCGAAACGCCCCAATCTTTTTCAAGCAACTCAGCACCCGCCATCACTTCACGCAAAATCGTACCTGAACCCAACAATTGGGCACGCACTTTATGCTTGCCACCCTTTTTCAAACGATACATGCCGCGAATAATGCCAGCCTCATCGCCTTTGGTGAGGCCTGGTTGCGCATAGTTTTCATTCATCAACGTCAAGTAGTAGTACACATTTTCTTGATCTTCGATCATGCGCTTCATGCCGTGCTGAATAATGACTGCAACTTCATGCGCAAAGGTCGGATCATACGAAACACAATTCGGAATCGTCGATGAAAAAATATGACTATGACCGTCCTCGTGTTGCAAGCCTTCGCCATTCAGCGTGGTACGACCCGCGGTACCGCCCAGCAAGAAGCCGCGCGCTTGCATATCGCCAGCAGCCCATGCCAAGTCGCCGATTCGCTGAAAACCAAACATCGAGTAATAAATATAAAACGGCACCATGATCCGGTTGTTCGTTGAATACGATGTTGCCGCAGCAATCCAAGAACTAAACGCACCAGCCTCGTTAATACCCTCTTGCAGCAACTGACCATCTGCCGCTTCGCGGTAGTACATCACCTGATCTTTATCAACCGGAATATATTTTTGCCCTTCAGGGGCATAAATACCAATCTGCCTGAACAAGCCTTCCATACCAAAGGTGCGCGATTCATCCGCCAAAATTGGCACAACACGGGGGCCGATATCTTTGTCACGCAACACTTGATTCAACACCCGAACAAACGCCTGGGTTGTCGAAATCTCACGCCCCTCGACGGTCGGCTCGAGCACCGGACGAAGCACTTCAAGCGCCGGCGCTTTGAGCTGCTCATCCGCACGGGTGCGACGTTTCGGTAAATAGCCACCAAGCGCTTCACGCCGCTCATGCAAATAAAGCGTTTCGGGCGAATCTTCAGCGGGCTTGTAGTAAGGCAACTCTTCAAGTTTGCTATCAGGCACCGGAATGTTGTACCGATCGCGAAACTCGCGAATGGTGTCAATATCTAATTTCTTTTGCTGATGCGATGGGTTTTTAGCCTGCGCAATGTGACCCAAACCATAACCCTTGATCGTCTTGGCCAAAATCACAGTGGGTTGGCCTGTGTGCGCCGAGGCCGCTGCAAAAGCAGCATAGACCTTATGGGGATCATGGCCCCCACGGTTCAAGCGCCAGACATCTTCATCGCTCATGCGGGAAACCATCTCAAGCAGCTTTGGATGCTTACCAAAAAAGTGATCGCGAACAAATTTTCCATCGTTGGCTTTGTAGGCCTGATATTCACCGTCGACAGTTTCTTCCATAATCTTGCGCAAGATGCCTTCTTTGTCACTTGCAAGCAATGGATCCCAATACCCACCCCAAATCATTTTGATGACGTTCCAGCCGCTGCCACGAAAATCGCCTTCAAGTTCCTGAATGATTTTTCCGTTGCCACGAACCGGTCCATCTAAGCGTTGCAGATTGCAATTAATCACGAAGATCAAATTATCTAATTTTTCACGCGCCGCCAAACTAATTGCACCAAGTGATTCGGGCTCATCCATCTCACCATCGCCGCAAAACACCCAAACTTTACGCTGACTGGTATCCGCGATCCCACGTGCATGAAGATATTTTAAAAAGCGGGCCTGATAGATCGCCATCAATGGCCCTAAGCCCATCGATACGGTCGGAAACTGCCAAAACTCAGGCATCAATTTTGGATGGGGATAAGACGACAGGCCTTTACCGCCCACCTCTTGCCGAAAATTATTTAACTGATCTTCAGTTAAACGCCCTTCTAAGTAAGCACGACCGTACACACCCGGTGACGAGTGTCCTTGAAAATATACAAGGTCTCCGCCACGCTCAGGCGTATCGGCATGCCAGAAATGATTTTGTCCGCAACCAATCATGGTGGCTAGCGACGCAAACGAGGCGATATGACCACCGAGGTCTCCACCATCAGGCGGATTATGTTTGTTGGCCCGCACCACCATCGCCATTGCGTTCCAACGAATGTAATGACGAATACGCGCTTCAAGTTCTAGATCGCCAGGGTGTGCAGGCTCGAGCGCAGTAGGAATCGTGTTGAGATATGCGGTGTTCGGTGAAAACGGAATGTGCGCGCCAGAGCGACGTGCCAAATCTGTGAGTCGTTCTAACAAGTAATGCGCGCGCTCTGGACCTTCACGGTCAAGAACAGCAGCTAGCGCGTCGAGCCATTCTTGAGTCTCGAGCAAATCGTCATCATTCTGTGCATTGAAAGCGGCAGCTTGTGGTGCCATGGCAATCTCCGTGGTGATAGCCCGTTGGATATGGTGAGGCTACCTGTTTTTTGGGTATTTTCCGCATTTTAGGTACTACGAACGAATGCAGCAACAAATATTTCATGTTGCGGTATCGTTTTTCATATTATGAAAGATATTGCTTGTTTTGCTGCAACAACTAGGCTGTCAAGCAAAAACTGGGGATAACCCGACTAAAATGTCCACCTTATGGATTTCACGCATGTCCAACCCTTCTAAATCAGTTCTGGCCACCCCTTTCCTTGACCAAGCCCGTCTGCGACGTCGCAGATGGTATTGGCTCACGCCCATGCTGGTCCTGGTGCTCTACGCCTGCGTGATGGGCGTCTTCTTTTGGCTGCAACGCATTCATGACGGTAGCGTCATGTTCGTCACAATTGATCAAGAGTTACGTCAACACCGTTTGATCTGGGTCGTTGTCGCGCTCTCAGTCGTGATCGTGATCGCCCTTTTGATGTTGTGGCGCTACACCCGTTACCGCTCTGAAGCTGAGGCGGCCCTCATCGCAGAAACCGGCTTTAGGCGGGCGATGGAAAACTCAATGTCAACAGGCATGCGCGTGATCGACCTTGAGGGTCGCATTGCTTACGTGAATCCCGCCTTTTGCCGAATGATCGGCTGGAACGAAGCCGATCTCATCGGTCGGTTGCCGCCCTTCCCCTACTGGGTACCGGGTCGCTACGACTCGCATCAACAAACCCTAGACAATCTCATGCTCGGCAAGTCGCCAAGTTCCGGGATTGAGTTAGAAGCACAACGCCGAGATGGTTCTCGATTTAATGCACGCATGTACGTCTCGCCCCTCCTCGATCCAAAAGGTACGCAGGTCGGGTGGATGACTTCAATGACAGACATCACCGAACCCAAGCGTATTCGCGAGGCGCTCACCGCCGCGCACGAGCGCTTCATGACGGTGCTAGAAGGTCTGGATGATGCAATCTCAGTCACCGCCGACTCGGAAGAAGGGCTCGAATTATTGTTCGCAAACCGCACATATCGACGTTTTTTTGGCGCGCAAACCAGCGGACATCATGAACTGCTCGCCGGGCGTCGCGGACGCTATACCGAAGAATCGGTTGAAATCTTTTCAACAACGGTACAGCGCTGGTTTGAAGTTCAGCATCGCATGCTCGCCTGGACAGACGGGCGCAAGGTACGACTACAAGTCGCGCGTGACATCACAGAACGTCGCCAACACGAAGAAACTTCAAGAGTGCAACAAGAAAAAATTCAGATCACGAGCCGTCTGACCACAATGGGCGAAATGGCCTCTTCCTTGGCACATGAATTAAACCAGCCCTTAACTGCCATCACCAGCTACAGCATGGGTGTGGTTGCCATGGTCAAAGCAGGTCATACCGACATTGAGACCCTGCTGCCTGCGCTAGAAAAAACTGCCGCCCAAGCGCAAAGAGCAGGAAAAATCATTAGCCGCATCCGTGAATTTGTAAAACGTAGCGAACCCCGCCGGCAAGCCATTCAAATGCAAGCTGTGATTGATAACGCTGTCGGCTTAGCTGAAATTCACGCCCGCAAGCACCGGGTCGCCATTGCCACGACTATTCCTGAGAACCTACCTGATGCACTCGCAGATCCGATTCTGATTGAACAAGTACTACTCAATCTTCTTAAAAATGGCCTGGAAGCCATGGATCAAAGCGCAGTTGACACACTATCGTTGACCGTCACAGCGCACGACAACCAGATCGAACTTGCCGTGATCGATCACGGCCATGGTTTGACCGACCCAGAGCGCCTGTTTGAACCGTTTTTTAGTACAAAGTCCGAGGGACTTGGAATGGGACTCAACATTTGTCGCACAATTATCGAGTCGCATCACGGCCGCCTGTGGGCCACCAGCAATCCAGAAGGCGGTACTATCTTTCGATTTACACTACCCTGTGTCGACCCTGACGCAATTCCGTTGCAAAATCAGTCCGAGGAGCTCCCCGCATGAACCTTCCACACATCGCCAGCACCGTTTACATCGTTGATGACGACGAAGCCGTTCGTGGTTCATTGCGTTGGCTACTTGAGGCCAATAGTTATCGCGTTCGAGCCTACTCAAGCGCAGAAGCCTTCTTGGCCGAGTACGATGAGCAGCACGCTGGTGTCTTGATCGTTGACGTTCGCATGCCCGGCATGAGTGGACTCGAATTACAAGAACATTTGATTGCCCGAAAATCACCGATGCCGATTGTATTTATAACGGGGCATGGCGATATACCAATGGCGATTTCAACGATGAAAAAAGGTGCGGTCGACTTTTTAGAAAAGCCTTTTGATGAAACGGCGCTGCGCGAAATTGTGAGTCGTATGTTTGAGCAAGCGAATCAGCGCCTGTCGCAAGCTAAGGCAGTACGCCAACACGAAGCAATGTTGGCACGTTTAACCACGCGCGAACAACAAGTCCTTGAGCGCATCGTCGCCGGACGATTGAACAAACAAATTGCCGATGACTTAGGCATTAGTATCAAAACCGTTGAGGCGCACCGCGCCAACATCATGGAAAAACTACAGGTCACCACGGTCGCAGATTTGATGAAAGTCGCCCTAGCCAGACCCGAGGTCAGTGCATGACCGGTCGAATCATTGACGGAGTCGCTTTAGCAGCAAAAATTCGCGAAGAGGTTGCCACACGGACAGCCGCTTTAATTGCCGCAGGAACCAAACCTGGTTTAGCCGTTGTCTTAGTTGGTAGCGACCCTGCTTCGCAAGTTTATGTAAAAAATAAAGTTGCGGCCTGTCAAAAGGCGGGCTTGCATTCAGTGCTTGAACAGTACCCCCCAAGCCTGACACAAGCCGAGCTGCTTGAGCGCGTGCGCGTACTCAATGCCGACCCCGCGATTCACGGCATCTTGGTGCAACTGCCTTTGCCCGCTCATATTGATGCCCATTTAGTCATCGAAACCATCGCGCCCGAAAAAGACGTGGATGGTTTTCATGTGAGCAATGCCGGCTTGCTGATGACCGGCAAACCCTTGTTTCGCCCTTGCACACCCTACGGTGTCATGAAAATGCTTGAGGCTGAGGGGGTTCAGTTGCGCGGTGCGGTCGCCGTTGTGATCGGCGCCAGCAATATCGTCGGAAAACCCATGACGATGCTGCTGCAAAGCGCTGGCGCAACCGTGACCATCTGCAACTCAAAAACCCGAGACCTCGCCTGGCATACACGCCATGCAGATATCGTTGTCGTTGCCACGGGCAAACCGCGAATGATTGATGGCAGCATGATCAAACCCGGCGCAGTCGTCATTGATGTCGGCATCAATCGCGGCGCCGACGGCAAGCTTTGCGGCGATGTCGATTTTGACAGTGTGATTAAAGTTGCGAGTGCGGTCACGCCAGTTCCTGGCGGCGTGGGCCCCATGACGATTGCCATGCTATTGGTCAACACGCTAGAGGCTGCCGAACGCGCTCAGCAAAACCGAGCGTATTAAATGAACCCTTTACTTGTTTCAATGGACACGTTGGTCGATTACGCAGCGATCAAACCCGAACATATCGCTCCAGCGATTGAGCGGTTATTACAAACGGCCCGAGTCGCAGTCGATCATGCCGCTAACCCTGCACTTGAGGCGTCGTGGGATACCATCATCACACCGCTTGATGATGCGTCTGAACCTTTATGGCGTACCTGGTCTGTCGTGGGGCATTTAAACGCTGTCGTCAATAGCCCTGAGTTGCGCGATGTTTATAACGCCATGCTTAGCCAGATCACTGAGTTTTCAACTTGGGTCGGCTTACACGCGGGGCTCTACCAGCAGTATCAGCGACTACACCAGACTTCAACGTTTAAAACGTGGTCGTCTGCACGTAAACGTGTGATCGAGCTCGCCTTGCGTGATTTCAAATTGAGTGGAGTTGAATTACAAGGGCAAGCACGCACCCGTTATGCAGAAGTGTCTGATCAGCAATCCCAAGTATCACAAAAGTTTGCAGATAATGTCTTAGATGCTACCGATGCTTGGTCGCTTGTCATCGACAATATCAAGCGTTTAGATGGCGTACCAGAAGATGTCATTGCCTCACTAAAAGAGGCTGATGCACAGCGCTGGACTTTAAGCCTTAAGATGCCCTGCTATTTACCCGTGATGCAGTACGCCCGTGATCGTGACTTGCGGCACACACTCT
>CAIYCP010000436.1 GCA_903924715.1 uncultured beta proteobacterium | reverse complement strand
TGTTGCGGTGAATTATCTTTCGGTACCGGCCGGCACCTCGCGCGCGATCATTGATCGACTCAATGCTGCCTTGCGCGTGGTGATTGACGAGCCTGCGTTGAAAGAACGCATGATCAATGGAGGCATCATTCCTAAAACAAGCACACCCGAAGAAATGGCCAGTGAAATCGAAGTCGAACGCATTAAGTGGAGAAAAGTCATTGCCGAATCGGGTGCCAAGGCTGAATAAGGACTCAAAACCCTGAAATTTTGTGGCTTTAAGCCGTAAAACCTGCAAATCCAAGAGTTTTCATTTTCTTGTAAGATGTCCAACATCGAAAATAAAAACACTTGGATTCTGGAAAGCCCCGCCTACCAGTCTCTGAGCCAAGCTTAGTTCGGAGACCTTGCATGTCTAAGTTACCCCTCAGCCGCTTCACAGTGCTGGATTTGACGCGCGTGCGTTCTGGCCCGGCAGCCGTCAGACAGTTTGCAGACTGGGGCGCCAATGTCATCAAAATTGAAGAGCCAGGTGATCAGCCCGATGACCGCCCAGGTGGCTCGTCGCAATTTGCCGATTATCAAAATACCCATCGCAACAAGCGCAGCGTGACGCTGAATTTAAAGCATCCAAAAGGCAAGGCGCTGTTTTTGAAGATGGTAGAGCAGGCCGACGTGGTGATTGAAAACTATCGGCCGAATGTGAAATTCAAACTCGGAATTGATTACGAATCGCTGCGCAAGATCAATAAGCGCATCATTTTGGCGAGCGTGTCGGGGTTTGGGCAGGATGGCCCCTACGTTGAGCGCCCGGGCTTAGACCAGATTGCGCAGGGCTTGGGCGGCATCATGTCTGTGACGGGTGAGCCCGGTCGTGGCCCCATGCGCGCCGGGATCCCGGTGGCGGATTTGAGTTCTGGTTTGTTTTGCGCGATTGGTACGCTGGTGGCGTTGCTTGAACGAGAAGAGTCGGGCGAGGGCCAATGGGTGCAGTCGTCGTTATTGCAAGCGCAAGTGTGGATGATGGATTTTCAGATCATGCGCTGGCTGATGAATAAAGAAATCCCTGGGCAAACCGGCAACGACCATCCCACCACGGCGGCAACGGGTGTCTATCCCACAGCAGATGGCTACATCAATCTTTCTGCGATGGGCACCGAGATGTTTATCAAACTTGTGACGGCGATTGGCTTGCCCGAACTTGCAGAAGACCCGCGCTTCAAATTACTCAAAACGCGTGGTCAAAACCGACCCGCCTTGAACGCTGCGATTGCTGCGCGTACCAAACAAGAACCGACCGCGCATTGGATTGAGCTGTTGAACAAAGCGGGTGTGCCCAGTGGTTCGATCAAAAACGTAAAAGAAACGATGGAAGATCCTCAGGTGGTGCACCTTGGGATGGCGAAAACTTTACAGCATCCGACCTTAGGCGAAATCAGTGTGGTGAATCACCCCGTGATTATGAGCCGGTCTAAGCGCGACGTGTTTACGGCAGCACCTGATCGCGGTGAGCATAATAAAGAGGTCTACGCAGAGTTTGGCATCAGCGCGGCTGAGGTGGATGCCTTGCTGCAAGACGGCGCGGTGTAGGGATGAGCGATT
>CAIYCP010000435.1 GCA_903924715.1 uncultured beta proteobacterium | reverse complement strand
GGTTTGCAACCACAGTAAGTCTTGTATAAATTAGTATGTTCGTGAATGCTCTGTCTGATCACAATTGTTTTAAAAATAAAAATAATTTGGAGACCGTATGACAATATTTTTACGTACCTTAGTCTTGTTGTTAAGCGTAGGTGTATGTGGCCTGGCAACGAGTCCTGCCACCGCTCAAGATTTTCCAAATAAAGCCGTCACGATCGTCGTTCCGTATGGTCCGGGTAGCGGCAACGATTTGATTGCGCGTGAGCTTGGTCAAAAACTGACTGAACAGATGAAAGTGACCTTCATCGTTGAAAATAAAGCGGGTGCAACCGGCAACATTGCGATGGATTACGTGGCGCAAGCCAAGCCGGATGGCTATACCGTTATTTTGACCAGCACTAGCAGCATCATCTATCAAGTCTCCAATACGATTCGTACAAATATGGAGAAGGATTTCACGCCGATCGCCTTTGTTGCCGGGCTACCGTATGTACTTTCGGTTCCGCCCAGCGTGCCTGCAAAAACGCTCAAAGAGTTGGCGGCCTTAGCGAAGGCCAAGCCTGGCGAAATGAACTACAACGGTCCGGCTGGAAGTATGTCGGCTTTTCTGGGCTCGATGTTTAAAGCAAGTGCAGGGGTCGATATGGTGATGATCCCGTACAAAGCGACTTCAGATGCACAGGTTGATGTCTTGGCAGGTCGTATTCAATTGTGGATTACGACCTCAGCCTCGGCGTTACCCTTGGCAAAAGGTGGCAAGGTCAACGTCTTGGCCGTCACGGGCGAAAAGCGCTTAAGTGCGCTGCCTGATGTTCCAACTGCGCTTGAGTCAGGGTTTCCGACGATGACGCCTGACATCACGTTCTTTTTACTCGGGCCAGCTGGAATCCCTAAAGAGATTGTGACTAAACTGAATCAGGGTGCGACGGCAGTATTGAACACACCATTTATGCAAGAGCGCTTGGGTAATCTTGCAACGTCTGTCAAAACGGGTAGCCCTGAAGAGGTGCGCAATCACATCGTGACTGAAACCGCCCGCTGGCAAGCTGCAGTTAAGAACGACACACTTTCAAAATAGGATTTTAAAATGACGGATGCAGTGACCTACGAGCAGGACGGCGGTGTTGTGACCTTGACACTGAATGAACCCGATACGCGCAACGCTTTATCAGATGCAATCATTGATGCCATCGTTGCCCATGTGGCAAGAATCAATGCCGATTTGTCGGTGGGTTGTGTCATTTTGACTGGCGCTGGTGAGGGGTTTTCGTCTGGCGGAAACGTTAAAAAAATGAAAGACCGTGCCACTGTCAGCAAGCCCATGACCCCAACTGAAGTACGTCGGTATTATCACCAAGGGATTCAGCGCATTCCGTTGGCGTTATACGGCCTTGAGGCACCGTCAATCGCGGCGGTGAACGGCGCGGCGATTGGTGCGGGGCTTGATCTGGCAACGATGTGTGACATCCGAATCGCGGCCCGCAGTGCCAAGTTCGGCGAAAGCTTTTTAAGGGTCGGGTTGTTATCTGGCGACGGCGGTGCCTGGTTTTTGCCGCGAGCGGTCGGCTTATCAAAAGCCTACGAAATGACGTTTACCGGCGATTTTATCGATGGTGAAGAGGCGGCCAAAATTGGCTTGGTGTCTAAAGTCGTGGATGACGCCGAGTTGATGAACGAGGCCAGAAAGTTGGCGCAACGCATTGCAGCCCATCCAGTGCAGTCTTCACGTGCCAGCAAACGGCTGATTCGCGATTCACAGCATGTGCCGTTGCATACCTCGTTAGACATGGCTGCGGCCAATCAAGCCTTGGTGCAAACGACACAAGACTATAAAGAAGCGATCCTGGCGTTCTCTGAAAAACGTAAGCCCAAGTTCACGGGCGACTGAGCTTATACCGGCTTACGTAGCGGTTTGTCCGATGGTTGAGCTGTAGGGTAAAAGGGCATTTTTTCTTGCTTTGTCTAGGGAGAATGCTCTTTTTGCCCATTAGGATAATACGCATAATGTATATTATGTAAAGTAATGTATCTAGATGTAACAAGCTCCTGTCCCTAGGCTTGTCGGCCAAACCTATCCACCCTAAGTTCCCCTCGAATACCACTTGCACCGCAGCCCGCCAACTGGATAATGGCGAGGCTTGTTTGACCTGTTTAACTGGATTGTTGCGATGAAGATTTGTATTTATGGTGCGGGTGCAGTCGGTGGGCATTTGGCAGCGCGGTTAATCGCGGCTGGCCATGACGAGATCTCTGTGGTGGCACGTGGCGCCCAGTTGCGCGCGATTCAACAAAATGGGCTGAAAGTATTTCGAGGCGACGAAATCTTTACCGGACGTCCTGCCGCAGCGACGGATGACCCCGCTACCTTGCCCCCGCAAGATATCGTACTCGTGACCCTGAAGGCCCAAGCACTGCCGGCAGCGGCTGCGGCTATCGAGCGTTTGCTGGCCAAAGATGGTGTGGCCGCATTTGCCATGAATGGCATCCCTTGGTGGTGGAATAAAGGCACCACGAACCCGCAGACTCACCTTGAGTGCGTGGATCCGGGTGGCGAGCTCTGGAACCGTCTGAAAGATCGTTCACTCGGTGGTGTGATCTATTCACCCAATGAAGTCATTGAGCCCGGTGTCATTAAGACCGCACTGGGCGACCGCTGGGTCTTTGGTGAGCCGGATAATGCACCCTCTTCTCGCGTTGATCGCATCGTTCAAGCACTACAAGCTGCTGGGATCAATGGGGTGGCAGCGACTGACATTCGTTATGACATTTGGCACAAGCTGTTGATTAATTGCGGCCTCAATCCGGTCGCTGCGTTAACTCGGCTACCAACCGTCAAAATGACTGCTAGCGCAGAAGTCCGCGCAGAGCGCTGCAAGGTGATGCTTGAGGTCTTAGAGGTTGCGTTGGCCTGTGGCACAGACCTGCGTGGTAAGGTCGACCTCGAAGAACTGGTGGCACCGAAAAAGCGCCCTGGTTCAAACACGGCGTCGATGTTGCAAGACGTGATGGCCGGACGATCGCTAGAGCACGATGCGATCTTGGGCCAAGTCGTTGAGTTCGCGCATCAGCACAACATTAACGTACCGCGTTGCGAAATTTTGTTGGCACTCTTGCGTGGCTTAAATCAACAATTGCTTGATGATGCCGCCACGCGCTAGATTTGTGCTTATTTAAAGGCAGCGCGCAGTTCACGCACGCCAAGTGCTAAGACACGTGCGTCTGCGCCAACCGCCACAAAGGTGCACCCGAGCTCAAGATAGCGTTTCGCCAGTGTGCGATCAGGTGTCAAAATTCCTGCCGCTTTTTTATGCTTCAAGATCACCGCGATTGATTTCTCGATCGTGCTCACGACGTCAGGGTGACCTGGGTTACCTAAGTGACCAAGCGCAGCCGATAAATCTGAAGGGCCTAAAAATACGCCGTCAACACCTTCAACGGCACAAATGGCTTCAAGATTATTCAAACCGGTTTGCGTTTCAACCTGCACTAATAAACAGATCTCATCGTTCGCGCCTTTGACATAGTCTTTACGCGAATCCCAACGCGACACCCGTGCAGAACCATAGCCCACGCCGCGAATGCCATGCGGTGGATAACGCACGGCTCTGACTAATTCAGCAGCTTGCTCTGCAGTATCGACCATTGGGATCAATAAGTTTTGTACGCCCAGATCGAGCAATTGCTTGATCAAGTGTGTTTCGCCAATCGGCGGACGTGCAACAGCCTGTGTGTTGTAGGCGGCGCAGGCTTGTAGCTGCGACATGATGGTCAACGGATCTGTTGGCGTGTGTTCGCCATCAAGCAACATCCAATCAAACTCTGCAGTCGCACAAATTTCAGTCGTAAAGGGATCAGGGATGGAAATCCATAAACCAATATTAGGTTTGCCGGCTTTGAGAGATTGTTTAAAACGGTTGGTGTAATCAGGCATGGTGTTGCTCCTAGTATTTTGTTTAACT
>CAIYCP010000434.1 GCA_903924715.1 uncultured beta proteobacterium | reverse complement strand
TTCATGGGTTTAGCGGTTGAGTAACCCGCATCTGTCATGAGTTTTTTGGCAGCGGCCGGGTCGTACTTGATTTCAAAGGCTGGGTTACCCCACCATGGATGCCCGGGTGGGAAGGTGCCTTTGGGGATTTCCATCATCTCACCGAGCAAGCTCTTGAGGCCGGCGCGGTCGACGCACAGGTTAGCGGCTTGACGCACGCGCTTGTCTAACCAAGGCGAGCCGTCAGCAAACGAGAGTTGCCAGGGCCAAACGTGAGGCTGAGCATTGCTATAGATCGTGAAGCCACGCTGTTTAATTTGAGCCATTGCATCGGGGGCCGGGGCTTCAATCCAGTCGACTTGACCTGAAAGCAGGGCGGCAGTACGTGCGTTTGCCTCGGGCATGGGGATCATGACGACACGGTCAATTTTAGGAACACGTTTAGGATCCCAGTAGTCTTTGTTGGCGGCCATCTCTACGCGCTCACGCGGAACAAAGCGTGTCATCTTGAACGGACCCGAGCCTGACGCATCTGCAGCAAACGCGGTCCAGGCTTGTTTTGAACGCTCGGCGGGATCAGTCACCGTGGCAGGCACGGCCTTAAGCTTCTCGTTCCACTTGGCAGGTGAAGCCATAAACAAATTGGTTAAATTGATTGGCAAAAACGAGTCAGGCTCGCTGGTCGTGAGCTCAACCGTCATGTCATCAATTTTTTTAGCGCTTCTTAACGTTGGCATGCGTGAGGCGGTCGCCCCGACTTGGCTGGCATCAAAATGCTCGGCGGCTTTGTCTAAAACTTTTTGAACGTTCCAGACCACGGCATCGGCATTGAAGGCTGAGCCATCATGAAATTTCACACCCGGGCGTAATTTGAAAATCCATTTGGTCTTGTCATCGGCACTGACTTCCCATGACAGGGCAACGCCTGGGATCACCACGCTTGCAGCATCTGTTTTTGTCAGATCCCACTGTGTCAGTGAGTCATACATTGGGATGCCAGTGAAGCGATTGCCTTCAAAGCCTTGATCTGGCTGACCTAAGGTTCTGGGGACATCGGCCGCCGTCATCGCGATGGTCAGGGTTTTGTTTTGTGCCAACGCGGGTTGCAAGGAGGCTGCGGCTAGAATAGTTGCCAGCACGGTTAAGCGTATTGGGGTCATGCCAGAGCGGGCAAACGAAAAAACTTTTGTCATGAAATCTCCGGGTGTTGAATAGCAAGTCTTAAAAAGGTATTGAAACTATCCTGACTAACTGGTGTGATTGTTACTAAGCAATTAACGTGCCATGATTCAGACAAAATCGACTTGACTCGGCATGTTGCTGAGGTTGGATTTCAAAAGAAATCCTTTCTCTGTGTGCTTGGTCGCTCAAACAATGTCACAGGCGAGGGATCTTTTTGTCTCGTGCGACATTTTGGTGCGTTCACTTTAATTCTGCAGTATTTTTAACCATTTTGGTGCAACACACTGCTTGCACTTGTAACGAAATTTAACTGACCTTTCGATATGAAACTACTCCTGATAAACCCGAACACGACCCAATCCATGACCGAGGGCATTGCTCAAGGCGCACGTGCCGTGGCAAGTTCTGATACTGAAATCATCGCGGTTCAGCCCAGTTTTGGACCACTTTCAATTGAGGGACACTACGATGAGGCCTTTGCTGCTGCGGGTGTCGCTGAACAAGTCCGTCTGGCTCAGCCTCTTGGCCCCGATGCGGTTGTGATTGCCTGTTTTGGCGATCCTGGTCTTGAAGCGGCGCGTGAGGCCACCCATGCACCAGTTTTGGGCATTGCCGAGGCCGCCTTTCACGCCGCAAGTATGGTGGCAACGGGATTTTCAATTGTTACAACTATGACACGTACTTGCATTATTGCCGAGCGACTGGTCCAGCGTTATGGTTTTGAGCATCAGTGTCGGGGTGTCCATGGTACCGATATCCCAGTACTGGCTCTGGAAGATGGGGGTGAGGCGATCTTGAACCAAATCGAGCAAGCGGCACGTGCGGCCTTAAGCCGTGATCGCAGCGGCGCGATTGTGCTGGGTTGTGCGGGCATGACGGCACTTTGTCACACGCTCACCAAGCGGTTAGGGGTGCCCGTCATTGATGGCGTTGCTGTCGCCGTGAAATTTGCTGAGGCACTGGCCGCGCTGGGGCTCGGCACGAGCAAAGTGGGCGACTATGCCACCCCTTTAGCTAAAACCTACACGGGCTGGGCGGCACCCTTAGGTTGGCCGAGTGGTCGCGGATCATGATTGTTGCGACGCAACAATTCAAGACAATCTGCTTAAGTCAATGTGATTCGCTTTGTTAAGTCGAACACAATCTTTAATAGCAGTGCATCTGGTGGCGGTGTTGTTCGGTTTCACCGGGATTTTGGGTGAACTGATCACGGCAGACGCGCTGTTTATCACCTGGGGTCGGGCGGCTTTCGCGGTCGTCTCGCTTGCTCTGTTCGGGCGGGTTTTGTTAGCCCAACCGTTGGATACCTGGTTAGGTCATGGCCGTTGGGTGGTTTTACTCAGCTCGGGTGTGATGCTGACGATTCATTGGGTGACTTTCTTCATTTCTGTCAAAGTGGGCGGAATCGCCATTGCAACCCTGGGTTTTGCCAGTTTCCCAGCCTTCATCACGCTCATTGAATGGGGTCTTTTACGCGAAAAAGTGACCCGTGCCGAGTGGGTACGGCTTTGGTTGGTCAGTCTCGGCCTATTGCTGATTACACCTTCCTTTGACCTGTCAGATGTAGGCACTGAAGGTCTGCTCTGGGGGCTGTTGTCAGGGGCTGGGTTTGGCGTTTTGGCTGTCTTGAATCGCCGTTATCTTTTTGAGGTCAACGCCTTTGCCGTCGCGGGTTTGCAAAATTGCATCGTGTTTCTTCTGTTATCACCCTGGGTCGTGGGGTCGCTGGCGTCGATCACAATCAATAATTGGTTCTGGGTGGCTGTTTTGGGCATTGTTTGCACTGGGCTGGCACATCTCTTGTTTGTTTCAAGCCTGAGGCAATTGCCCGCGCGAACGGCGGGTCTCGTCGTGGCCTTAGAGCCTATTTATGCAATCGCTTTTGCCTGGTGGCTGTTTAATCAAGTGCCAGGCCCTCGCATGTTGTTGGGTGCTGCGGTGGTGATTCTGACCATTCTGAGTGCCAGCCTGGCTCTGCAAAAGGCGCGTTAACCGTTATCATTGACGTATGACGCTACCTACTTCAAGTTCTGCAGCACCAGTTTCCTCGGGCGCTGAAGCTTTCGTTCCAGGCCGTGAGATCGCGCGCGCGATGCTGAGTTGCGTGGTGCCGGCTTTCAATGAGCACGACAATTTGGGCTTGCTTTTGCCGCGCCTTCAGGCGGTGCTTGCTCAAACGGGTGCCAACTGGGAAATCATTGTGGTGGATGACGGCAGCAGTGATGCGACGGCCAACTTGATGGCCTCCTGGGTGTTGAATCCGGGTTTCCGCTTTGTACAGCTCTCACGCAATTTTGGTAAAGAGCCTGCAATCACGGCCGGCATCGAGGCTGCGACGGGTGATGTCGTGATGCTGTTGGATGCTGATTTGCAGCATCCGCCAGAACTGTTGCCAACAATGTTGGCGCGTTGGCAGGCCGGTGTGGATATGGTGTATGCCGTGCGAGAAACGCGTGACGATGAAAGCGCCAGCAAACGCTGGGGCACTAAATTGTTTTATTCGTTACTCGCGGGTTCGCGTGGCGTCAAAGTACCACCCGATGCCGGTGATTTTCGCTTGATGGATCGTGCGGTGGTCGACGCGCTGCGTCAATTGCCTGAACGCAATCGGTTTATGAAGGGGCTCTATGCTTGGGTGGGCTTTCAGTCTGAGTCCGTTGCGTACACGCCCGCCGATCGGCGACATGGTTCGACGCACTACAGCGCCTTGAAGTTGTTCACACTCGCGCTTGCCGGCTTGACGTCATTTACAACCTGGCCGTTACGGGCAGTGAGTCTTTTTGGATTTTTAGTATCGATGTGTTCTTTTGTTTACGGCGTATACATTATTGGTGAATATTTTCTGTTTTCAAACCCCGTAAGTGGTTGGCCGACCATCGTAACAATCTTGTTGTTTTTTTCCGGAATCACCTTGATTTCAATTGGTATTGTCGGCGAGTACATCGCAAGAATTTTCGAAGAGGTCAAAGGCCGTCCGCTTTATATCGTGCGACGCTCAAGCGGTCGTCGCTTTCGTGATTAAACGAAGTCACGCGTACCCAGTGCAACCCGCAACACCCATTGTGATTTGTGCCGATGATTTTGGCCTTGAAGCGGGCGTCGATCAGGCGATTGTTGCGCTCGCCGAGCAAGCTCGAATCAGTGCGACCGGATGTTTGGTGCAGGCCCCTGGCTTCGCTCTGGCCGCACAAGCCCTAAAAAACCTACCGATTGACCTGGGTCTACATCTGAATTTAACTGAACCGCTTGGGCAAAAAGGGCTATGCCTTCCTTTGCCTCAGTTACTGTTTCGTGCGTATGCACGCACACTTTCGAAGCAGGCGATTGCTGAGCAAATTGAAACACAACTTGATTTGTTTGAACTGCATCTGGGTCGCTCACCCGACTTTATAGATGGTCATTTACACGTGCATCAGTTTCCGATGATTCGCGAGTTGTTGATACAGATCGTGCAGCGACGCTACGCACAGCACTTGCCGTGGCTGCGCGATACGCGACCCTCACCGTTGTCTGGGCACTTGCCTTATATGCAACGCTTGAAAGCTTGGTTGATCGGTGCGCTTGGCGCAAAAAGTTTAGCGCGTTTGGCGCAACGCGCGGGTATACAAAGCAATCAAGCATTCGCGGGCGCCTACGATTTTGATCGTCCTCATCCCGCCTATGAAACGATGTTGTGCGCTTGGCTAGAGCAGGCAGATTCAAATTTATTGTTGATGGTGCATCCCGCCAAGCACGCCTCTCTGGGTCTGGCGTTTGGCCAAGACCGCATTGAAGAATTTAGGGTTCTTTCGAGTGAGCGCTTTGGTGCACTGCTGGTTCAGTACAACTTGCAGATTACTCGTCTTTCAACGCGTTTAGCTCATCGCGCCCATAAAACTTGACGCCAAGCGCAATGCGATCGCGGCCCTGCGAACGACGGTGCCGATTGGTGTCTCGCAACGAATACACACAGCCGCAATATTCTTGTTGATAGAATTCTTCGCGCTTGCTGATCTCAATCATACGAGCCGAGCCACCGTGCTTGCGCCAGTTGTAGGTCCAGTACATTAAATCGTCGTAACGCGAGGCGGCTCTTTCGCCGCTTGCGTTGATCTGATTCATATCTTTCCAGCGCGAGATCCCAAGCGAGCTGGTGATCGTATCGTAGCCGTGTTCGTGTGCATAAAGTGCCGTGCGCTCAAAGCGCATATCGAAACACTGCGTGCAGCGCTCGCCACGTTCGGGCTCATTTTCAAGACCCCGGATCCGTTCAAACCAATTGTCGACATCGTAGTCAGCATCAATCATCCGGATACCATGCTTTTCGGCAAATCTGATATTTTCGTTTTTACGAATTTCGTATTCTTTCACCGGATGAATATTCGGGTTATAGAAAAAAATATCGTATTGAATACCCGC
>CAIYCP010000433.1 GCA_903924715.1 uncultured beta proteobacterium | reverse complement strand
CGATGCGAAAGCGCATGCGCTGCTGCAGCAATTTCGCTTTGTGCGAGAAACCATTCGACGCGATTTCAACCTGACCGAGGCTGCTCGCAGCCTCTTTACGTCTCAGCCCGGGGTGTCCAAGGCAATTCTCGAGTTTGAAGACGAACTCGGCGTGCAGATTTTTGAGCGGCATGGCAAGCGGATTAAAGGGTTGACCAAGCCCGGAACGGCAGTGGCCCAGGTGGTCGAGCGGATCATGCGTGAGATCGATAACTTGAAAAAAGTAAGCGATGAATTTGCCCGTCGTGACGAAGGCAGCTTGGTGATTGCCTGTACCCATACCCAAGCGCGCTACGTACTACCTAAAATTATTCCAGCGTTTCGCAAACAGTTTCCCAAGGTGCATTTGTCGTTGGCTGAGGGTAGTCCGCCGCAGCTCGCCCAGATGGTGTTGCATGAACAGGCTGATTTAGCGATTGCAACCGAGTCGCTCGCCTTGACCCCAGGTCTTGAGACCCTGCCTTGCTACACCTGGGAGCACACGGTGGTGGTGCGACCCGAGCATCCCTTGGCAATGTTGGCTGCGAAAAAGGGGTTTCGCTTAACGCTTGAGCACGTTGCGAACTATCCTGTGGTGACCTATGATCGCGCCTTTTCGGGTCGACGCTCGGTCGATCGTGCGTTCGAAGCAAAAGGCCTGCGCCCGGATATTGTGCTCGAAGCGATTGACGCCGATGTCATTAAAACCTATGTCGATGTGGGGCTGGGGATTGGCATCATCGCGGGCGTGGCGTATGAGCCCTTACGCGATACAAATCTGGTCAGCATCCCTGCGGGTCATCTTTTTGGAATCCAAACGACCCGCATTGCCTTGAAATCAGGCGTGTTTTTGCGCGACTATGTTTACACGCTGATTGCCATGCTTACGCCAGAACTGACTGAGACTGAAATCAGAGAGCGTGTTGAAAATAAACAAGAAACATGAATTTTAAATGAGAATAGGTATTATTACGCTTGATTTATAAATAAGAATCATTATCATCTATGCTGTTCATCTTCTGGAGCAGCTATGAATCATTCTCTTAGTGCAGTGGTAGTGGGTGCCGACCGCCTTGGCAATATCCCCAACTTGTTACGCGAACACAATATCGCCATTACTCATCACATCACGGGTCGCGATCCGTCACATCAAAAAAAGGCATTACAGTTGCCCTCAGGGACTCAAGTGGTCATTTTGCTGACTGATTTTTTGGGCCATAACGTCATGAAAACGTTCAGAAATGCTGCTCAAAAAGGGGGGATTCAGGTTGTGGCTTGTCGTCGCTCGGTGTGCTCAATGCAGCAGGCTCTTGAGCAGTGCGGCTTGTGTGAGTTGCGCCCGTGTCAGGCGACTGAGCGCCCGGCAACCAAGATCCTGACCTAGGCCTGGCGTGTCGCGCTACAAGCGACGCGCACCGTCGAACCGTTTGGTCCAGTAAGTTTGATTCATGTTTTCGATTCGAACCACGCCACCTGCGGCCGGTGAGTGCACAAATTGATCTTCGCCCAAATACACCCCCACATGCGAGTTGCGACGTCCCAAGGTGTTAAAAAATACTAAATCACCCACCTGGAGGTCCTTGCGTGGCACTTCGATGCCAAAGAGGGCAATGTCATACGAACGCGGTGGCAGTTTTAGCCCAAGTGACTGCTGAGCTGAATGCAGCACGAGTCCGCTGCAATCAAAACCCGTTTCAGGTGATTTGCCGCCCCAGCGATATCTGATGCCGAGTTGAGTCAGCGCTTGAAGCGCCAAGGGGTGATTGATATCTCCCGCAATTAAACCTGCGCCATTTTTTGAACGAGCCAGAAACGAGCCAATCGGATCGGCAGAATTTCGCCAATCAGCCGTTGAATAACCGCTGATACCGGTGCCCGCTTGTGACCCACCTAGCCCGGCACAGCCACTTAAGATTGCGGCCAGCGCACACGTGCTCAGCAGCAGCGTTAGGCGTAGCCAACGGGCGACTGTGCATGGTGCAAGAGCGTTTAAAGACGTATCGGGCATCGCAGTGGTAGTGGGGGAGCGTCAGAACCTCTGACCTCGGGGCTAAGAAATATCGCCTTCGAGCTGAAAAAATTAGCGAACCGCGTAGATTGTTGCAAGTCCGGCAAGCCTCGTGCAAGATTTACCTGTCACAATATTAGTACAAAAAGCGATCTTGGCTATAAAAAGCACCCTAGAGACCACTATGAACCCGATCCAGTTAACCCATCAACGCTCAATTCAGCAAAAAGACGCGTTCTGGCGCGAAGAAGCAGCCGGAATTCACTGGGAAACCCCCTTTACTGAGGTGCTTGATTACAGCAAACCTCCTTTTGCTCGGTGGTTTGTTGGTGGCCGTACAAACTTATGTTTTAACGCGATTGATCGTTGGCTAGGCTCGCAGGCCGATGCTCCGGCGTTAATTTGGGTGTCGACCGAGGTTGATCAAGAGATTACCTACAGTCGCCGAGACCTCTATCGCGAAGTCAACGCCGTTGCGGCGATGTTGCAGGCCCAAGGCGTGGCGAAGGGCGATCGAGTCTTGATCTATATGCCCATGGTGCCTGAAGCTGTTTTTGCTATGTTGGCCTGTGCCCGGTTAGGTGCGATTCACTCGGTGGTGTTTGGTG
>CAIYCP010000432.1 GCA_903924715.1 uncultured beta proteobacterium | reverse complement strand
TGATTCTGCTAGGCAATGTGTGCCTAGTGGTGGCCTGCGGGTCTGTATTGTTGGGCACAGTCTATCCACTCTTACTTGACGCGCTAAATCTTGGAAAGATTTCGGTTGGCCCGCCGTACTTCAATAGTGTGTTTGTACCGCTCATGATCCCAGTTTTAGTGTTGATGGGGATGGGGCCTTTGGCAAACTGGAAATCAGCCACTCTTAGCGCGGTGGTTAAACGCCTGTGGGGCGTTGCGCTCGTCGCCCTGGCGGCTGCTATCGCGGCGCCGTATTTGATGGGTGAGCTGACATGGCCGACCAGTCTGGGCCTTTGGCTGGCCAGTTGGTTGCTTGGCTCTGGCGTTGTGCAGTGTGTGACACGCCTGCGCTCTGGCAAACCGCCGCTTGCCTTTTGGGGGATGCAGTTGGGTCACTTAGGTATGGCTGTCTGTGTGATCGGCATCACCATGGTGGGCAGCTATCAACAAGAGAAAGACGTCAGTATGGAGACGGGCGATACGGTGACTGTTGGCGGTTATACCCTGATCCTTGAGGGGATTGCGCGGGTGAAAGGGCCTAATTACGACGCTACACGTGGAACCTTCGGTTTAAGTCAAAAGGGCGTCGCCCTCACCAAACTTTATCCTGAAAAGCGCAACTACTTTTCGTCGACCATGCCAATGACTGAAGCGGCGATTGATTCGGGGTTCACGCGCGACGTGTATGTATCACTGGGCGAAGCGATCGATGAAAAAGCCTGGGCCGTGCGTGTGTATTACAAGCCCTATGTTGACTGGATCTGGGGGGGCTGCTTGTTGATGGCTGTAGGTGGGGGACTTGCGCTCTTCGATCGCAGATATCGCAATACCCGACCTCAGCCTGAGCCTTTGGCAGCGTCACCGGCCGCTTTGTTGAGGCGCAAAAAAATGGGTTCAAAAAAATGAGTCACCAATCTCTACCTTTGGTCGTTAAACCACAACCGCGTAGGTGTACCAAATGAAAAGCAAATTCATGCTGCCTTTCTTGGTGTTTTTAGGCTTGGTGGGGTTTTTGGCGATTGGGCTGAACCGAGATCCTCGGTACATTCCGTCACCACTGGTCAATAAACCCGCACCTGAGTTCAGCATCGCGCAGTTGGCCGAGCCAGACAAGTCGTTTTCACCAAGCAGTATGCAGGGGCAAGTATGGGTACTGAACGTGTGGGCGTCTTGGTGTACCGCTTGCCGAGAAGAGCACCCCTCGCTACTTAAACTCGCGGCCTCTGCAACAGCGCCGTTGATCGGCCTGGATTATAAGGATGCCCGTGCGGATGCACTAGCGGTGCTGAAAAAAGAAGGCAACCCGTATCTACTCTCAGCGTTTGATTTGTCTGGTCGTGTGGGAATCAACTACGGCGTCTACGGAGTCCCTGAAACCTATGTGATCGACAAGAAGGGCGTGATCCGCTTTAAACATATCGGACCAATTAATCCCGAACTTCTTGAAAAAACGATTTATCCGCTGATTACCGAATTGAAGAAATCATGAGTCGCTTGTTCGCCATCATCGTGCTGGCCTGCTCGCTGGGTGTTGCGCAAGGTAAAGAGGCCGAATTGCTTGCGCAAGATCCAATTGTTGAACAACGCCTAAT
>CAIYCP010000431.1 GCA_903924715.1 uncultured beta proteobacterium | reverse complement strand
TACCCCGTAGCATAAAATACATCCTATGCTCAACTGGACTGCCACTTAGATGTACGATAGTCATTGGATTAACTTGACCCGGTCTGTCGATGCGTGCGTTGGCTTGGAGGTATGTTTCTACACTAGTGCATGGAGCGTACCAGATGATTGTGTCGGCGGCAGTTAGGGTTAATCCGTGGGAGGCCGCTTGTGGTTGGATGATGAGAACTTTGGGTTCAGGGTTGTTTTGAAACCGTTGAACAATGTCTGATCGTTTGTTAACGCTCACTTCTCCGTTGATGACTTCACACGTTATGTGGTGCTTGGTCAAGTAGTCTTTAAGCAGTGCGATGGTATGGGTAAAGGGTACAAATATCAGCACCTTGTTACTGCTCTCATCGACCACTTCACGTACCACGCTCATGCGGTTGGATACATCAAAGTCCACCACTTCACCCGTGTCGGTGTAGATTGACCCACATGCAATTTGAAGCAGCTTGCTGACCTTCACGGCGGCGTTAACCGCAGAGATTTCTTCACCGTCTGCTTCGATCAACATCTGAGATTTCAACAGCTTATAGAAGCCCATCTGCTGTGTCGTCATCGGTGCATCACGATCAACAAACGTCACCGGAGGTAAGTCAATACACTGCCGCTTCTCAAACCGAATGGCGGGTTGAAGTGCCTTGTGAACAATGTGCTTGGCCTCGGGGCGCGGTATCCATCTGAACTCACTAATCTTGTACATCACCTGATCTCTAAACTGACCATAGAACATTGGGATGCCCTTTGGGTTAATCAGCTTTGCCAATCCGTAAGCATCCACAGGCGACTGAGCGGCTGGGGTTCCGGTCAACATCCACAAACCCTTTATAACTTTTGTTAGATCGCGCAAATCTTTCCAGCGTTCCGTTTGTGCATTCTTATACGCTGACGCTTCATCTACCACGATCAAATCGAACCCGCCCTTAAGCAGTTCACTCTTAACGATTCCAACACCATCGAAATTGATAATGACAAACTCTGACCCCGCATTGATGATCTCCTTGCGCTTCTTGGCAGAGCCGTGCGCCACAGAGACCGTGCGGTGTATTGCAAACTTAAACAAGTCAACTTGCCATGCTGGTTTCATGATTGACATCGGGCAGATCACTAACACACGTTTGACTACACCTAACTTCATCAAATAATCTACCGCCCAAATCACTGATGCTGTCTTGCCTGTACCTTGCTCGTTGAAACAAAACGATTTCGGGTTGTTGACAAAAAACTCTGATGTAACTTTCTGATGCTCGAATGGGGTGAACCCCGGCGGACGAGGCCACTCATACTCTGATATGTTCATTTTTTTGGCTTATTGATTTTGACCGTATGGTCTGAGTTGCGGGTGAATGAGCGATTGGCGCTCGGCGTTTTGAGTTTAAGATTTCCTTTAGCATTACTGCCCCCTTTGGAAAGCGGAACCACATGGTCGATGTCCTTTCCAGTACGGTCAATGCCTCGTTTGTCCATCTCGTTTCTTGCACGTTGTCTATCCATCCTGTCTTCATGTTCGCCTCGGTCAACTTGTTGCTTGTATTCTTTTTTATAGGGTCTTGGTTTGTTTACGTAGGGCATTTCAACTCCTGTTGTATTCACATTGTTTGATTGCGCAGAACTTGCACAGTGGGCCACTGATTGGATTCCACACCCCATTCTCCAATGCCGCCTCAATTCGTGCAACATCTTTTGCTGGCTGCTCCAAATATTTCGGCATCATTTCGCGGTGATGCGTGGCCTTCACAAACTCTTTACTTACAGTAAATATCAAGGCTGATTTCACTTTGGTGATCTTTGGGAACTTGGCAAAAAGGCCAGCAGCCACAAGATCGAGTTGCTTGGTGTCCGCATACCGCGCACTCTTGCTCGTCTTGTAATCCACTGAGTGCGCCAACTGTTTCGCCTCGTTGATGACTACCAAATCGGCTATACCATGCCACCATACATTCGCCGCGTGAAAATCGCATGATTCCAAGTTCTTCGTCAAGCCCAATTTCACTTCGCATAGCTTCTCTCCCTCAATCTGCTTCAGTACATCTAATGTGTCTTGCATGTAATCAAATGCTGGCGGTATGGGTTTGTCGTCCCGAATGTATTCCTCGGCCACGGTGTGTGCCGTCTTGCCGTACAGCGTTGCCTGTGTATCAGGCTCAACAACGTCCTTGGCTATCTTGGTGTGATAGTACTTCTTGGGGCACTGCTGAAATGTTTTCAAGCTACTGAACGACCAGACGACACTCATGTGAGTCCTTTGACGGTTAGGATTGTTGAGATGCACTCGGCAAGTGTTTGATCTTCAGGAACAATAAACAACTCGCTTGTCCAGTCAGGGCCGTGGTTGTTGCGCTTGAACGTGGACATTTCCAATATACGCCCATTTGCGGCGGCTATCACACCAAGTCGGAATGAGGCTTGGGGGCGGTCTTGGTCTTGTTCAAGGCCGATTGCTACCGGCACAGCCCTGTCGTCTCTGTCATTCGCCCCCATCGCCCACAGCATAAATTTTTTAACCAGCTTTCTCATCAGCAATCTCCATAACTTCTGCCATACCCTGCTTCGCAGTTCAGCGGTAACTCAGGTGCCCACGACGGACGTAGGCGCATACACATCTCAACAAACTCTTTACCTGTTTCAACCTCGTTTGTGGGCACGATACAAGCAATGGCATCATGCACCGTCATGACCACACGATACTTCTTGGCCACCATCAACATCTGCTCGCCTATCACAATACGTGCAAGTGCTTGGCACACGTTCTCAATGATCTTGCCGCCGTAGATTCGGTTGGGGATGACTGCCTTACCCTTCTTGGTGTCGTACACAAATTGAGGTTTGCCGTCGCCCTGAATATCGGTGTATTCTTTACGCAAGTTGGGGTACTTCAAGCGCAGTCCATTGGGTAGCAGGATGCCTTGTGACCCATCTACCTTAAGTATGTCGCCACGCCCAAACGCTGTGGTCTGTTCACCAATGATTGCGGGGAGGACATTCGCCGCAGCCTTCCAAAGTTCGGGGATGCGTGGGTAGGTTCTGCGGTAAGTATCAATGACTCGCTGTGCTTCTTCCAGTGATACCTCCACACCAAAGTTCTTAAGTTGGGCTTGAAACTTTGCCGCACCCATGCCATAGCCTGCCCCCAAGATCGTGGTCTTACCAACGAATCTTTCATCGGTTGTGATCTCAGTAATGCTCTTGCCATAAATAGCCGACGCCATGATTCTGTATACATCCTCGCCCCTTTCAAATGCTTCAACCAAATCGTCCTGACCCGCCAGCCATGCCAACATCCGTGCTTCAATCTGTGATGAATCTGAGTCAACCAACATGAAACCAAACGGTGCAAGGATAGATTTCTTCAATGGTGACTTGCGTTGCAAATTCTGCAAGTTGATCTTGTCGTCACCACCCCACCGTCCGGTGTGGGCAGCGTAGTAGCGCAGGGGAACTGGCATTGGGCCTCGTTCGGCGATGCCAATGAACCGCTCGGTTCGTGTCTCCTCAATGGTTGACTTCGTACCTAGCCGGGCCGCAACTACTGCCTGTACCTGCGTATCAGGATGCTCCAACAGGGCCTTGAACTCCTCATCATTCTTAGCAAAGGCAAAGGTCTGCTTGCCAGTGGTTGGACTCTTCTTCATGGGCGGCTGTACGCCAAGAGACACCAGCAACTCGGCAAACTGCGGGTTGCTCATCAGGGTGTCTTTGTCGAAGTTCTCCAATATCTCAGCCTTGCGTTCCCGCTCCGAAATCAAATGGTCTTGCAGCATGTCTTTGTCCAACTGCAACACTGGCTCGGTGAACATGCGCACGGTCAGGTCGATCAGGCGCAACTCAGATGCGGGGAACCCTTGGCTCATGTGCCCATACAAGTCCCACGTCAACTTCACATCGTTCTTGCAGTACTCACCGTAGTCGGCCAACTCTTCTTTGCTGAAGTCCCTACGGTAATAGTTTATGTACTGCTTGACCTGTTCGCCCTTGACACCAATGCCGTAGTGCTGTGCCAGCACTGCGAGGCTTCCACCCACTTGCGTACCATGAAGCGCACGTCCCATGCTCAACGTATCAAGCCAACCCTTGGGGGTGATACCGAACTGCCAATTCAGAATCGCTCCATCGAACACTGCGTTGTGGGCTAAGGCAATGGAGTTCTTCCAGTCGTACTTGTTCAGGAAGCTGTACAGCTTTTGGTGTGTACCGCTAAACCACTCCGGCTCGCCATCGTTTACCTGTACTGCAACACCGATAACTTCAAAGCGCTTGTCCCGAATGTATTCCTCAGTGGTCTGCTTGGCAAACCCAAGGTCGCCGCCATAGGCAGTCTCAAAGTCAATCGTGATGACGTTCATTTGAAAATATTCCCAAGCCCAATAGCACTCATAATCCCGCCATTTGTGTTGTCTGTTGTAATCGTTTGGAAGTGGCCGGGTTGAGCTTGTAGTGCGTGGTACTGCGGTTGGTTAGCAAACCGTATTTGCTCCTGTTGACGTTCAATGTATTGCTCATCAAACACCCGCTCCATGACCGTCTTGTCAAACTTGGTTCGCTTCATTTCCTTGAACCCATCAATCAAGGCTTTGCGTTCTTCGTCGGTGAAGTAATGCCAATCACGATACGGCCTGCCTTTTTCGGTAGTGCCCAAAATTACCCCCTCAATGGATTGAGCAAAGTCATAGAACCGCCCTTGTACGTTCGTCATACTTCTTACGTCTAATTCAATCATTTCAAAGTCCTCGGGGTTGGACTTCATGCGCTCCAATAGGATTTTTACCCCCGCACAGAACTCGCTCATCGTTAGCTCCTCATCAGTTGAATAAGTTGTTCTAGGTATCCAAGTTCGAGTTGCTCTTCGGCAATCACGACAGCCATGCCGCCGCATTCTTTTATCTCTCGGATGTTCTTGTCTTGCAATGCTGTGGTCGTGCCTTTACCTGCCTTGGCTTCAATGGCGAGGAAGTGTCCGTTGACACAGCAAAGAAAGTCGGGGACTCCTGAACTGCCGTAGCCAGTGCCGATTGGCATGGCGAAGTAGACGTTGTTGTCTTTCAGGGTTTTTTTAATCTTGGCCTTGACCTTGGCCTCTGGGGTAGCCGCCACTAACTGCTCCAATTTGTTTTCGAGCGGGGATAATAACACACAGCTTGACTTTGTCAAGTACTGACGTAAAAAAGCCGCCCGAAGGCGGCTAGGACTTACCCTAACATTTGTTAGGCAGGGGGCTGGTAGATTACGTGCCCCCGATCACGTTATGGATTGGATGAGGTCAATTATATTAAGGGGGAAACCTCATCCACAAAGACACCGTCACATCTACCGGCTAGGTCGTCCTTGAATTATGCCTCCCCCCTTGAATTACAGTCGTGAGATTTCGCGGTCAATGTACCACTTGGCTTTCTCCAAGTCTTGTTTTTTGTTGCCCTTGTGGTCGGCGCGGCTGATGTACTTCACGGCATTACCCATGTTGTAGTTCAACTTTTTGGCTTCAATAAAGTCGATGGTTTCGATTCCACCTACTTTGTAATGGGCAGGATGGTTCACTGGGTCGGGTTGTGGTTCAATCATTGTGATAACTTCGGGTACAGGTAACAACTCTGGGGGTTGCCACAGTGTCGTGTTCAAGTCTTCCACTGACTTGTTGCCTGACGTTGATATCCATCGCGGTGCTCGCTTGCGCCCCTTGGTCAACTCGTATATCTGTTTGGCATAGTCCTTCGTTGGTATACCCAGTCTGTTGGCTACCTCTACCTCGGCGCGTCCAAGAACAAGTTTCTTCGGCTTCATCTCCCTTTTGCACATGTACGCAATTTGGTACGTAGTCTCGAACTTCTTGGCTACCTCGCTAGGTGTAGCCAATGGGTTGGCGGTGAAGTACTCGCGCATCTTTGCGGCGCGGCTTGTGGTTGCTTTCTTAGTTGCCATTTTTAGCTCCTTGCTGTTGGCTGTTTACATACTCGGTAAGAATTTCACGAATCTTGGCTTGCTTTGAATACGGATGGTGGGTGTTGAAGTAATCCATCACCTCCCTCGATAGTCGCAAGCTCGTATTGAAAAGGGTTGGCTTCTTACTCGGGCCTCGTCCTTTTCGTTTTGTAATTTCTTCAGTCATTTTTTCTCCTGTCTCTACTTTCCTGCAAAAATTTGCGTAACCACTTTGATGCCCCAAGTCGTTTGTATTCTTCAAACTCGCTTTCAGTTAAGCGAATACCGACAGCTTTGCCACTCTTGGTCAGTTCACTTTTTGGTCTTGGCATTTGTGTTGCTCTCCCGCTGTCCGTGTTAAGAAAATTGTGTGGCAGCTTGTGCATCGCCACACCAACCCCTGCTCTACGATTGTTTTGCGCTCACCATGTAGGCCGCGCAACTTACCAAAGAATGTTCTGATTGCTTCAAGCACTGTTCTTCTCCTCTCTTGCGTCAATACAAAACGCATAATAGTTAGCCTCACGCAAACCAAAACTAAGCGCTTGTGCAAACCTATGACCAATGTCAT